>JBILUU010000035.1:0-12652 GCA_044370815.1 Bacteroidia bacterium | reverse complement strand
AGCCATAACAGGTCGCTTGGCAGCATCTCTGTCGCCTCCGCATCCTACCACTACAATTATGTTTTCATTGCCTGTTCTGATGTCGTGTATTGTTTTTAATACATTGATAAGTGCATCAGGTGTGTGTGCGTAATCAACAATACCTGTGATTCCATTACTTGATCTAATAAATTGAAAGCGGCCATCAACAGGGTTCAAGCTGCTAATTGCTGTAAGTACATTGGTCCTATCTTGCTTTAAACTTATGGCAATGGCATACACCATTAAAATATTGTAGGCATTGAAACTACCTATCAATTTTGTCCAAACTTCGGTGCCATCAAGTTGTAGTTGTAGTCCCGAAAAATGATTCTCAACAATTTTGGCTTTGAAGTCTGCTTGTTGATTAATGGAACAAGTTTTTTTAGTGGCCTTCGTGTTTTGCATCATCACTGCAAAGTGTCTGTCATCTTTATTTACGATGGCAAAAGCATCGGAATGAAGTTGATCAAAGAACCCTTTTTTTGCTGCGAGGTAGTTGTCAAAAGTGCCATGATAGTCGAGGTGGTCGTGCGTTATATTACTGAACCCTGCACCGGCAAATTGAAGTCCTGTAATTCGATGTTGTACTACACTATGTGAGCTAACTTCCATGAAGCAGTAGCTGACACCACTATCAACCATTTTTGCAAGCAATTCATTGAGCTGAACAGCATCGGGAGTGGTATGTGTAGCAACATATTCTGTGGTATCAATGTAATTTTTTACAGTAGATATTAAGCCGGTTTTATAACCTAAGAATTTAAATAAATGATATAATAAAGTAACCGTAGTGGTTTTACCATTTGTGCCGGTTACACCAACCAATTTTAATTTAGAGGAAGGGTTGTCGTAGTAGTTGGAAGCAATGATGCCAAGCGCATAGGAGGTGTCTTTAACACGAATGTAGGTCACATCACTATCGAGTATATCAGGTATTGTGCTGCAAATAATGGCTACAGCACCATCTTTGATGGCTTTGTCAATAAAGGCGTGCCCGTCACTATTTACGCCCTTTACAGCTACAAATAAACTTAGTTTTTGCACTTTGCGTGAATCAAAGCAAATACCTTCAACAGCGACATGCGTTGCCCCAATTACTTCTTCAATACCTGCTTTATATATGATATCACTCAGTAATTTCATATTATGATAATTCAATGGTTATTGTGGAACCTTTTACAACTTTAGTCCCCGGTACAAGAGATTGTTTTCTGATTACTCCTCGGCCTACAACTTTTACCAATAATTTTTGATTTTCTAAAATGCTAAGTGCATCACGTAAACCCATTCCAACGAGTTGAGGCACTTCCAATTCTTTGGTTGGATTCACTTTCATGCGAAGGATTTTATTATCGGGTTGCGCCCACACATAATTGGCCTCAACATCATCAATCGCTGTTTTTAAGGAGAGCTCTTTTGCAACTCGATCGATATCAAGTTTTTTTCCACCCTTTACTGCAGGCACATGCATCACAAATCGTGAGGTGTCTTTTTGTAATGGTTTAATAATCTCCATGCTATTGCTATATACCTTATCGGCAATTTCTCTGAATACCGGACCTGCTACTTCATTTCCGTAATAGGCCGCTTTAGATGGAGCATATACTACAATGATGATAGAGTATAACGGATCTTTAGCTGGGAAGTATCCGCACAAGGAAGCCATATATGATTTCTTGCCATCAATACTGTAACCCTTGTTGCCAATAGCAATTTGAGCAGTACCTGTTTTGGCGGCAATTTGATAAGGTGCTGTTTTCAAATTGGTAGCAGTGCCTTCTTTTACCACACCTTCCATCATTGCTTTAGCTTTGTCGATGGTAGCTTGCGAACATATTGCAGGATTAATAACTTCCGGAGCAAATGATTTAATGAGTTTGCCTTTGCTTCTTATTTCTCTTACAAACTGCGGACGCATCATTTTTCCGTTGTTGGCTACGGTGTTGTAAAAATTAAGTGTTTGCAGTGGGGTCAATTTTTCTTCATAGCCTATGCTCATCAACGGAAGTGACAAAGCACTCCACAGCTTTGATTTGGTATCTTTAATATATGGCTTGGCCTCACCAGGAAGCGCAATTCCGAGCGGTTGATGAAGTCCGAATGAATAAACTCTGTCGATAAATTTTTGTGGTTGTTTTTTGTAGTATTTCATAATAATGTTGGACGTGCCTACATTCGATGATTTTTCAAAAACTTGCTTCACCGTATATTTTCCATAATCACCTTCATGAGAGTCTCTCATGATATATCCTCCGGCATATGCTTTTCTTCCACCTTCTATAGCCACCATTTCATCTAAATCGGTGTAGCCATCCTCAAAAGCAGCCATCAGAGATATAAGCTTGAAAGTAGATCCCGGCTCTGTTCCTTCACCAATAGCATAATTGAATGTTTCAACATAGTCACCTGTATCTACTCTTGAAAGATTTACCATAGCTTTGATGGCACCGGTTTTTACTTCCATTAATACCGCGCAGCCATGATGAGCATTTTGTGCCTTCAGCTGTTTTTCAAGTGCGTGATGTGCCACATCTTGAATATTTGCATCTATGGTTGTAATTACATCATTACCATCTTTTGGTTCAATTTCATTATCCTGATTGATGGGTTTGTAAATGTCGCCTGCAATTTTTTGCACCAGGCGTTTACCGCTAACACCTTGTAAGTCCTTGTTGAAAGCTCCTTCAATACCAAGTGGTTTTTTTGAATTGCGGTCATAACCTATCGTGCGTTGAGCAAGCTTTTTGAATGGTAATTCTCTTCTGCTTTTTTGCAATACAATTAAACCGCCTTTGTATTTTCCAAGTCTGAATATTGGAAATCTGCGTATCTTTTTCAAGGTGGCATATTCCACCTTTCGTGCAATGAGGTAGTAACGATTTTTTCTTTTTCTCGCATTTTTTAAATCTGTGCGCCAATCATTGTATGTTTTATGCTTGAATGTTTTAGATAAGCAATAGCTTAGTGAGTCTACTTGCTCATAGAATATTTTATCTGTAACAGGTGCCGATACTACATCCATTCTCAATTCAAAGATGGGAACAGAGGTAGCTATCAGACTGCCGTCTGATGAGTAGATATTACCGCGTGAAGCTTCTATATCAATATACTTCATGGTAAGTTCTTGCTCTTTTTTTCGCCAATGTTCTCCTTCGGCAAATTGGATAGTAAAAACTTTCAGCAACACAGCGAAGCCAAAAACAGCAATCAAGGCATACATCAAGTAGATGCGCCATAGAAAGTCTTTTTTGATATCTCTTTTTTCGGCCATTTTGCTAATACTTTATTTTATTATTTGATGATTATTTTACCGGGTGGATTGGTACTTTCTTTAATTTGAAGACCCATTTCTTCAGCTGTTTTTGCAACCTCACTTTGCTTACTCACAAACATGAGTTTCGACATTGATGTAATGTATTCAGAGCGCAACTCTTTTAGCTCATTTGTTACCTTGCTAATCTGTCTTATTTTTTTCTCGGCATAGTAGCTATTGGCAATGTAAAGCAGTGTAATGCCTGTCATAAACATCATAAATGGTACTTGCTTAAGACTATATTTATTGGTAAGAATATTGCCGTTAATAATGTCAACAAGCGAGCGTGCAACCACTTTCCCGGCCGGTTTTTTTTCACGCACCTTTGCACCTGCGTTATTATTTACCGCTTCACCCTGCTGCTGATTGATTTCTTTTTCTGCCATTTATTATAGTTTTTCTGCTATGCGTAATTTGGCGCTGCGCGACCTGCTATTATCTGTTAGCTCTACTTCACTAGGTGTAATAATTTGCCTGTTTACTGCTTTAAAGTTGACCAACTTATTACCATAAAAATCCTGCTCTACCTTGCCTTCGAAGTTTCCTGAGCGAATGAAATTTTTTACCAAGCGATCTTCCAATGAGTGGTAGGAAATCACAGCCAAACGACCACCGGGTTTTAACACTTCTGTGCATTGCATTAAAAATTCTTGAAGTACATCGAGCTCGCGATTAACCGCAATGCGAAGGGCTTGAAACACTTTTGCCAAGTATTGTTGTGGCTTCATTTTAGGTGTGCAACTTGTGATTGCTTGCTTTAATTCTTCCGTGGTTTTTATTGGCTTTACTGCTCTTTCTTTTATAATACAGGCAGCAAGGCGTTTGCTATTTTCAACCTCTCCGTATTCACTAAAAATTTTAATGAGTGCTTGTTCCTCATAATGATTGATGATATCTGCTGCGGTTTCTTTTCCCGACTGATCCATGCGCATATCCAACACACCTTCAAACCTGGTACTGAATCCTCTACTGCCTTCATCAAACTGATGAGATGAAACGCCCAAATCGGCAAGAATGCCATCAACGGGTAGTGCGTTATACATCTTCAAAAAGTTTTTCATGTACCTAAAGTTTTGTTTAATCAGTATTAGTTTTTCATCAGTTATTCTATTGGCAAAGGCATCATCATCTTGATCAAAAGCATATAGTTTTCCTGTAGTCAAATGCTTTAAAATCTCCCTCGAATGACCACCGCCTCCATAAGTTACATCTACATAAAGGCCATCGCTTTTGATGTTTAATCCCTCCACACTTTCTTTCAGCAGCACAGGATTATGATACATCACCTTCCTCTTTATTTCCTAAGCTTCCCATTACCCTTTCTGCCAAATTCTCAAAGTCTTCGTTAGGAATATTGACAGCATCTTCGTACTTCTTCTTATCCCATATTTCAATGATGTTGTTGGAGGTTACACTCATCACAACATCTTTGGTAATACCGGCAAAAGCCATCAAATCTTTTGGCAGCAACAATCTTCCACTTGCATCAATTTCTATGGACTTTAATCCTGCAGAAAAAGCTCTTATAAACTCTATGTTTTCTTTTTTAAATCGATTGAGTCTGTCCACATCTTTCTTCGTGCGCTGCCAATCATCCATGGTGTACAATTCAAGGCATGACCCAAATACACTGCGCTTTAATACAAATCCTTTGTCGAGAACAGCAGTCAATGCTTTCTTGAATGCAACAGGAAGCATCGCTCTTCCTTTCGCATCAACTGTGCATTCGTATGTTCCTAAAAGTTGGTACAAGGCCTGTTTTTTTTGATCGCGGTAAAATTATGGAAATATTTCCCACATTTTACCATTATTTCCCACTTTTGTTGAAAACTTTTTGATTTACAGGTGTTTGCGATTAGTTTTTTTGGAGCTTGAGGGGTTTTAAAACGCCCTTGCAACCAAGTTTTTAAGAAAAATAGACTTGATTTTGTCTGTTGTGGGAAATAGTGGATGAAAAATTTGGCAGGTGGGAAAAACTAACTTCGTTGGGGTTTCAGAGTGGCTAAAAAATTGCACCGGCACAAATTCGCACAAGGAATTGCGGAATCGCTAAAGCAGCTGTAATTAATCCATTCCTTGAATCTATTGTAAACGTTTGCTATGAGCGCATACACAGTGAAAATCACAAATGCATTACATCCTTAACTTACACAGATTTATTCAGATTAAATTAGTGTATTAAGAGTATGCCTATATTGGACTAAATTAAAATTGTAATAGGTATACTGTTGTAATCTATATTTACACATGGGTATAATTGACAATGCAATTGGTAATACTCAGATTAAATTTATAAAGCGTTTTTGATCAAATATTTTGAAAGTAAATTCAAGAGATTAATTGACCAGAGAAAAATGAAATAAATCAAGTTTGTAAATAAAAAAACAAGCTCATTGTTTGGGTACAATGATGCGCATTAATAAATCATAGGTAACATCGGTAAGGTCGTGTTCATCTTGTTTATAATATGTTCCGCCCCATTCAAAAACTATTTTCCGGTAAACTACTTTCTTGCCGGCATCAAATGTAACTTTCGTTTCGGTAACAATATGATTTCTGTGTTCAATAGTTTCGGTTTGTATCAAATTCACGTAAATTAGTTTGGGCTCATTGTAATCTACTTTTAAAGATGACATAGACTCTTCTTTTAAAAACTTGCGGTATTCTTCCATTTTTCGCCTACGTTCATCATTGTCGATAGCTTTTTTAATTGACTCTGATTTGTTGGCATTTACTTTAGCTAATTCTTTTTTACCTGTTTCTTTAAGATCTTTCTTCTCGTTTTTTTCTTCATTGCTACGCTTCTCTTTTCTTCGATTTTTTAATTCTTCTTCTTTCTTTTTGGCATCCTCGTTGGGCATCCAAACAAAATCTTTTTTTGTTTGGTTATACAAAATCATACCAAAAGCAGGTCTGAAAGCACTGTAATCTTCATCCGGTTCTTCTGTGAAAATATCGGTAGTTACCTCAAATATATAGCTCGGAGTAGATTTATCATTATAAGGAACGTTTTTGGTGCTCACTGAAATGTTTTTATTCACGTAGCCATCTTTGGAAATACGCAATATATAATCTTTTCCGGGCTCAAGATTTAGTTTAATTTGTTGTTCAGCACTGCTTAATGCCGAATGTACCCTAGCATTGGTGTTTTTATCGATGATAATTAACTGAGCACCGGAAATCTGCTTCTTTGTTTCAAGATCTTTAGTAATCACACTAAGAGAAAATGTCCAGTTGTTTTGGGCGTTGAGCGTTGTTAATCCCATACTCTTGCAAACTATTACAAGCAATAGAATTCTAATAAATGCGCTGGTGCCTGACATGAAAATTTTTCGAGGTCAAATATATTAAATTAAGTTAGTGTCAATAGTCTCACAATTGTTATTAATGATTAATTTTGACGCGCAAAAAAAATCTTTGACCTATTATGAGTGATTACATCAAGCACGAGTGTGGTATTGCCTTTATCAGACTCAGACTGCCGCTTCAATACTATTTCGACAAATATGGTACATCATTTTATGGATTAAATAAAATGTATTTGTTGATGGAAAAGCAACATAACAGAGGGCAAGATGGTGCTGGATTGGTTAACATAAAACTAGATGCTGAACCCGGTAAACGTTACATCAGCAGGTATCGAAGTAATCACAGCACTCCGCTTAAAGAAATATTTGCAAAGGTAAACAGCAAATTCATTGAACTACAGCAAACAGACCCGGAAAAATTAAAGCAACCCAATTGGTTAAAGAAAAACTTACCATTCACAGGAGAGGTCTTTTTGGGTCACCTACGATATGGAACTTTTGGAAATAATGGTATTGAAAACTGTCATCCATTTTTGCGAATTAATAACTGGCAAACAAGAAATTTGGCCGTGGCCGGTAATTTCAATTTGACCAATGTTGATGAGTTGTTTAATCAGTTGGTGGAATTGGGGCAGCATCCTAAAGAAAAGGCCGATACAGTTACTGTTATGGAGCGTATCGGACATTTTTTAGACAAAGAAAATGAACGACTCTTCAAAGAATTCAAACAAAAAGGGCATACCAATATCGAAATTTCAGAAAAGATTTCTCAGCATCTAAACATCACTAAAATACTCAAAGATTCAAGTAAAAAATGGGATGGTGGTTATGCTATGGCGGGAATCATTGGCAATGGCGATAGCTTTGTATTGCGCGATCCTAATGGTATAAGGCCTGCATTTTATTATGTTGATGAGGAAGTTGCTGTAGTTTGTTCAGAACGTCCGGTGATTCAAACGGCCTTCAATGTATCGTATGAAGCCGTGCAGGAACTTGGTCCGGGAAATGCATTAATCATTCGAAAAAACGGACACGTAGAAGAGGTCAATATCAATTCACCCGGTGAAAGAAAAGCGTGTTCATTTGAACGAATCTATTTTTCTCGCGGAAGCGATGCCGATATATACAACGAAAGAAAACAACTCGGTCAGCAACTCTGCCCACTTATTCTTCCCGCCATACATCACGATTTAAAAAATACCGTTTTCTCATACATACCAAATACGGCAGAGATTTCCTTCTACGGATTAATGAAAGGACTCGAAGATTACATCAACACCGTTAAAAAGCGAAAGATTATAGAGGCAGGCCCTGGAATTACTGAACAAGAATTAGAGCGCATTCTTAACTTCCGACCACGAGCAGAAAAAATTGCTATCAAAGATGCTAAGCTACGTACCTTTATCACTGATGATGCTAACCGCGGAGATATGGTGGCACACGTTTATGACATTACCTACGGAACTATTCAAAAGGATGTAGATACTCTGGTAATTATAGATGATTCTATCGTTCGTGGTACCACGCTCAAGCAAAGTATCATTAAAATGCTCGACCGCCTTGGACCCAAAAAATTAATCATTGTTTCATCTGCACCGCAAATCAGATATCCAGATTGCTATGGTATAGATATGGCCAAACTAGGCGATTTTATTGCCTTTCAAGCAGCGGTAGAATTGTTGAAAGAAACATCACAAGGTCATATTTTAGATAGTGTGTACGAAAAGGCAAAGGCGCAATCAGCATTACCTGCCGAGCAAATTGTAAATGTGGTAAAAGAAGTATACAAGCCATTTACTCCCGAACAAATCAGTTTAAAAGTTGCTCAATTGCTTACTCCTGCCGAAACAAAGGCTGAGGTCAATATCGTATATCAAACCATTGAGGGTTTGCATGCTGCTTGTCCGCATAATAATGGCGATTGGTATTTTACAGGAAACTACCCTACACCGGGCGGTAACAAAGTAGTAAACCAGGCTTTCATCAATTATATGGAAGGTAAAAATGTACGTGCCTACTAATTGTAAGAAGAGTTTTTTTATGGCTCTAAATAAACCAACTTCTGTGTGATATTCCTATCAAAACAACCTCATATATTTTGATGGTGTCAACTATTTTCATTGCTTTGAGCTATGAAATTTATTTTACAAAGTACCTTCTTTTTATTGATTATTTTTAGATCCTCACCAAGTAATGCTAAGGTTGTTGATGCCGACTCATTACTGCTAACACACGCGAATAATATTTATTCGGTTACAGCAATTGAACCTGAATTTTGTTTTATAACAGTAAAGTTGCGACAGCAAGAGTCAGGTAAATCGCACAATTGGGAGCAATATTATGTCAATCAGAAATTACAACAGGGGTATAGAATAACCCAATTGATTGGGTGGCAAAAAAATAATCATTGGGGATTTGAAACTGGAATTGGAATTAGTCGAAAAGAAATGATGGTTGATTTTCCGGGAAGTCTTTTGATACCGAAGGTAAGTGAAGTTAACAAGAGTAGCAACATCATGTATTATCATACATTTTTCAATGCAATTGATATTCCCATAAGGGCTGTATTCACTGCCGGAAAAGGGCGATTGAAATTCTTCAGCTATGCAGGAATCAACCAAACCATTTGCTACAATATTTATCAAGAAGAGATAGAATTGGTTAACAATAATCGCATATCTAAAACACTAGTCACAAAAAACTTAGATTATAAAACAATTTTTACCTCATCCGATTGGGGAGCAGGAATGAAATACATACTCAACAAAAGCACACAAATAAGATTTCATGCTGCCGTGCAAAGGAGTTATGCTTCGGTAAAAGCAACCAATAAAAAGGTGTTGCTTTGGGGAAGCGGATTATCAATAGGATACATTTACACGTGGTAAACATCATGTTCTTTTAAACTTATATTTGCACAACTAATTGCAGATAATAAGATGGAGAAAGACTTAGAAAAGTATTTCGATAAACTGTGGCCAATATGTCGTAGCATCAGCGGTAATGGCCTGCGCGAAAGTTTTCAAATTTTAAATGAAATTATCCCACTTGAGCTTACCGAAGTAAAAACGGGTACGCAAGTGCTCGACTGGGTAATACCAAAAGAATGGAACATCAGTGATGCATACATCCTGTGTCCTGACGGAAGAAAGATTGCTGATTTTAAAGTGAATAATTTACATGTCATCAATTACAGCATACCGGTTAATCAACAGCTCACCTATGACCAACTGTTGCCATATTTGAACACACTTCCCGAGAAGCCCGATGCCATCCCTTATCTCACCACTTACTACAAGCAAACCTGGGGATTTTGTTTAACACATAATGAATTTTTAACGCTCCCCAAAGAGGGTAGTTATCAAGTGGTGATTGACTCTACACTGACAGATGGCGCGCTCACCTATGGTCAATGTGTATTGAAAGGAAGCAGCAATGAAGAGATTTTATTTTCATCCTACTTGTGTCATCCAAGTTTGGCCAACAACGAACTTTCGGGCCCATTAGCGCTTGCTTTTTTATATCAGCAGTTATGTAAAACTGAAAACAGGTATTACACTTATCGTTTTATTTTGGCTCCTGAAACCATTGGTGTTATTGCTTTTCTTGCAAAACATGGGTTGGAGCTTAAATCAAAAATTAAGGCGGGGTATGTATTGACATGTTGTGGCGATGCAGGAAAAATAACCTATCAAACAAGCAAAAGCGCCAACACTGTTGCCGATAAAATGATGACTCATTTTTTGAGAACTTCCTACACCAATAGTATAGTCAGAGATTTTCAAGTAGGAGGGAGCGATGAAAGACAATACTGTTCGCCCGGATTTAATTTTCCTGTGGGCACCATCATGCGAACACCTTACAAGTTATACCCGCAGTATCATACCAGTTACGACAATAAATCAATCATGTGTTTTGAATCATTGAAAGAGGTCATCATGCTGTTAGTGGATATATGCAAAGGGTTAGAGATGAATCAAGCAATTGCACCCGGTCATCATTATGGCGAGCCAATGTTAGGAAAAAGAAATTTATATCCCGAAAAAGGGGGAGCCGGAATCATGAGCCATGATCTCATGTACCTGCTTAGTATAATTACTATGAGTGAGATACAAGATACACCACTAGAAATTGCTGACAGACTTCAGGTAAATATTTTGCAATTGCATCAAGCGTTACAAATTGCTTTGCGCGAAGGATTAGTAATTAATAAAAACAATTAAGTTGCCATGGAAACAGACCTTACCTTAAGTATTTATACCGATGCACATTTTATGCGTGAGGCATACAAAGAATCGCAAAAGGCACTTGCAGAAGATGAGGTTCCTGTTGGCGCAGTTGTAGTGTGTAATAATCAAATTATTGCCCGTGCTCATAATCTTACTCAACGATTAAATGATGTTACTGCACATGCTGAAATGCAAGCTATTACAGCTGCAGCCAATTACCTTGGAGGAAAGTATTTAAATGAATGTACACTTTATGTCACACTTGAACCTTGCGTGATGTGTGCAGGTGCTTTGCATTGGGCACAAATCAAAAAAATTGTTTTCGCTGCCGCAGATGAAAAAAGAGGGTATCAACGATTAGGCAATCAGATATTGCATCCAAAAACAGTTGTAGCAAGTGGTATCATGGCCGAGGAATGTAAAATTTTAATTACTGATTTCTTTAAAAACAAACGCAGTTGAAAAATTATTGAACCATATAAATAGTTATTTTTATCCTTTGCATTCATCAATCATCTTATGCTAAAAAAACTCAGCTCTGCACAACTCAAACAATGGATGTTATTGGCCTGTATCATCCTTGTTGGAAGCATCATATTTTTTTCGCTTATCGATTTCTTTGCCGACTTTTTGGGGGCTTTGATTTTGTATGTACTTTATCGCCCTATCACCAAATACTTGATTGAAAAAAAACGATGGAGAAGAGGGTTAACATCTATCATCATGATATTAGTTACGTTGGTGGTAGTAGTGTTTGTATTTACATTACTCTTCAACATGTTTATTCCAAAGTTGCAGTTTTTATTTGCCGATTCAAGTGTGATTACACATACCGTTCAAAAGCTCGATCAGCAGCTCTTTGAGCTCACAGGACAGCGTTTGATGAATCCCGAAAATATTAAAATGCTACAAAGTGAAGCCGCCAATTATATCCGATCATTTCTTGGTCAGTCAATAAATATTCTTGGCGATATTGGCATCATGTTGCTATTTCTATATTTTATGATCAGCAATACCGGCATTATAGAAAAAGCCGTGATCGATTTCTTGCCCATGAAAAAATCTGATATTGCCAAATTTACCACAGAGTTAAAGGCGCAAACATTCAGTAATATATTAGGCGCACCGATATTGGCCGCTTTGCAGGGTCTTGTGGCTGCGTTAGGTTATTGGTTTTTTGATTTGAGTGAACCGCTTTTTTGGGGAGTAATTACGGGTCTGTTTTCTTTTATTCCTATGGTTGGCGGTGCACTTATTTGGTTGCCCTCTGCCATTTATTTATTTACTACAGGCAAGCAATACCAGTCATTAGCGCTCATACTATACGGAGTACTTATCATATCAATGATTGATAATATTTTTCGTTTTGCATTTCAAAAAAAGTTTGCCGATGTACATCCGCTAATTACAGTGATGGGTGTTATCTTGGGTCTCAAATTGTTTGGGCTGCCGGGTATCATTTTTGGCCCTTTGCTCATTTCATATTTTTTGCTGTTGGCAAATATCTATAAAGAACAATTCATACATCACATCCCCAATATAATTGATGATGATGAACAAACAGAGAAACAAATTGATCAGCCACCCGCTTAGCTGTTGATCCACTCGAAGGCCGTTTCAGGCGGGCGTCCAATAATGCCTTTACTACGCTTTACAAGAATAGGTCTTTCAATTAAATTAGGATGCTCAACCAGCATTTGAATATAAGCCTCCTCAGTCAATTTTTTGTGTGCGTATTGTTCCTTGTATAATACTTCTTTTTTTCTGATTATGGCTTCAGC
>JBILUU010000342.1:0-3504 GCA_044370815.1 Bacteroidia bacterium | reverse complement strand
AACAAGTGTGGGTGATGCAAGGCATATTTTGCAATTAAAAAGTGCTGCACACCATCTCCAGGATCGTATGTGCCTTGGCTTATAAGAATAAGGCAGAGCGTAACAAAAAAGCAAGCTGCTGCTACTGTAAAAAGCAATTTATTACTATTTAAATCGAGTACACTATTGCTCTTGTTTTGCATATAGGTAAATTAGTAAGTACCTGCCTTTAGTTTATTTTCATTTTGGGCACACGTATCAACAGTATAAACCCAAGCACAAAGAACACGATGAGCGCAACAATTGGTGTGCGCATAGTATCGCTTAACTCGTTAATGATGCCAAAGGTGGCCATGCCAAAAACAATGCTCAATTTTTCGGTTACATCATAAAAGCTAAAATAAGAAGTATGATCTTGGGTTTCGGGAAGCATTTTTGAATAGGTTGAGCGTGACAGTGATTGAATACCGCCCATAACCAAGCCAACAAAGGCCGCAACAATATAAAAATGCACCGCGGTGAACACAAACAAATAGGTAAAAATACAAATTAGTGCCCATATAATAGTAGCCACTTTGAGTGTAAATAAGTTTCCTTTTTTTGCAGAGGCAATTGAAAACAAATAGGCACCCAACATTGCCACAAACTGAATAATTAAAATCGTTGTAATGAGCTGCCCCGCCTCCATTTTTATTTCATCAGAGCCAAAATGATTGGCCACCAACATTACAGTTTGAACACCCATGCTGTAAATGAAAAAAGCAGGTAAAAAAGTCACCAATTTTTTATTGTGTTTTAATTCCCTCCAAACCTTAATCAGCTCTTTGAATCCCTTTAATAAATAGCCTTTTTTTTGCGCCATCTGATGTTTTTTAACGGTTTGACCGGGAAGGTGATAAAAGGTAATTTGTGAAAAACCAAACCACCAAATACCCACAGTAACAAACGACCATTGCATCATTTGCAATTTTTCGGCACCGGTTTCTCGGGTCATTACCATTGCAAGATTGGCAATTAGCAGCGCGGCACTACCAACATAACCCATTGCAAAACCTTTTGCACTCACCGCATCTTGTTGCTCTGGCGCTGCTATTTCGGGCAAATAAGCATTGTAAAAAACCAAACTTCCGGCAAATCCAATGCAAGCCAAAATAGCTAGTAACACACCAAGGTATAATGTTTGTGCATTAAAGAAATACATCAGCGAACAAGATGTTGCACCTAGATAACAGAAAAATTGCATAAATTTTTTCTTACTACCACCGTAATCTGCAATACCAGATAACAAAGGAGAAAGAATGGCAACAACTAGGAAAGCAAACGCAATAGCAAAATCATACAGCGTAGTATTTTTTATTTGAAAGCCCAAAAAGTTGACAAGGTTAGAAACCTCATTACCTGCAGCATCTTTTGTTGTTGTAACAGCTTTGTAGTAAATAGGAAAAATAGTGGCTGTAATGACCAAATTGTATACCGAGTTTGCCAAATCGTAGGTTGCCCATGCATTGATGAGTTTTTTACTTCCTTTTAGGTGAGTCGTCATTGTTTTTATTTTCGGATAAATTCATTTGTTCAATTACGAAAGTAGTAAAAGTTATAAACTCTTCTAATTGATTTTTATTTTCATAACCATATTGCTCGGCTTTTTTAAATAGCAAAAGTGCTTCACTGAAATTGCGTAAATAATAAGCAGACAAGCCCGAATAAAAATAAGCATTGGTATTGGTACTATCATTTTGCAATACGCGATTGAAGTATCTTTGTGATGTTTTAAAATCGAAAAGGTATAAATAAATTAATCCCAAGTTTTGTAACACCTTTTGATCTCCAATTTCAGCTTTTTCTTCAAATTTTTTAATGTTGTCGCGAGCTATTCTAAAATCTTCCTCGCGTATCTCGGTTTGATTACTTCCTTGATTAAAAATTCGCGCAAGCGCCATATTATTATATGCTCCTAAAAACAAGGAATCGTATCTAATTGTGGTGTTATAATCTGATACCGCAAGATGATACTTTTTAATGGCAAAATAACAGTTGCCTCTACTAAAATATAAGAGCGCCTCTTTAGGTTTGTTTTTAATTGCGGCCGAGTAAAAAACAGCTGCCTCTACATAGTTGTTTTCATTTTCGTAAATGTGCGCCAACAGCAACGCTGCCTCATAATTTGAAGCATTTTTAGCAACCAATTTTTTGAGTTTTTTTATGGCCTTTTTTTGTTTGCCGGATGTAAGATATTGCTTGGCTTTGTGATATTCCAAACTATATTTTTGCGCATCTGACTGACCCAACAGAGGATTTGTTTTGATGCAGAATACCAAACAAACCGCCACACAAAAAAATGCAGTGTCGTTCATTGGTTTCTTAACAAGCAATCTAATTGCTTTTATTAACGCTGTGAGATATCTCATTATGATTGCCTTTCACAAGTTAAACTGTACGTTAATTCAAGTATAATTATACCACTAATGAATGGAGTTAATTATAATTGGCTAAGGTACTAATATTTTAATGGAACATGATGTGGCATGTTATTGAGGGTTGTTAATCCCGAATTAATCAGTAGAAGTTACCTATGTAACGCACTAGTGATTTTATGAGGGCAATCCCGCTTAGCAGGTGTTTTCAATCCATTGAACCAATGGATTGAATTACAGCTGTTTTAGCGATTCCGCATTTTCTAATGCGGAATTTGGGTTAATTTTACCCTGCAGCATCAAAATTTTCTATTTGCCATAATTGCAGAGGTTTCAAAGAACATTTTTAGATCACAAACAGGTTTTTTGCTTTAAAAGATAACTCTAACAAAACGCAATACAAGGGTATAAATTTATTGTAACATGGCACCGGAGCTATTGATGTCTATTCTGATTTCTGAAGTGTTGAAAAGAAATTGATTGGTATTATGTGTGATATTTTATACTTTTGGAATTCATGCCGTATAAAGAGAAAGAAATCGAAAAGTTGTATTATACAATAGGTGAGGTGTCTTCAATGCTCAATTTGAATGCTTCTCAAATTCGTTTTTGGGACAAACAATTTGAAATAATTAAGCCGCACAAGAACAAAAATGGCAACCGCCTTTTTACCACCAAAGATATTGAAGCCATTGCCAAAGTAAACGAACTGATTAATGAAAAAGGCTTTACCATACAAGGCGCCAAACAATACCTAGAGCAAAGCCCCGAAATGTTTGACGACAAACGCGAACAAGCCATTGCTTATTTAAGATTGCTGAAGGAAAAGTTGTTGGGGTTGAAGGAGGAGAGTTAGGAAAAACTAACTCTTGCAAATTTGCTAAATGAGCGGAATTAAAAGCCCTTAATGGGGCCACGCCAGTTTGTAAAAACTATACTGGCCATTAACCTTTGGGCCTAAAACATATTTGTATTTATTTCAAACGGCCAACAACATCTCTTTTCCACTCTTTCTTACGTTGAAACTGGTGAACTTCTTCATTCTAATGCAAGCGCTTTATTTGAACCCAAATTAAGCAATAGGAGATTTGGAAAATCGAACTACTTGCTT
>JBILUU010000341.1:0-3505 GCA_044370815.1 Bacteroidia bacterium | reverse complement strand
GTGAATTACAAATCGAGGAGCAGTTACCCATGAGTCAATAAAAAACTGATAAGCGCCCAAGTCTTTGATATTGGTTTTGAATCCCGTTTTTAAATCTTCAAACACAACACAAGCTTTGTTGTCAAACATTTCGGCACCTTCAAAAGAAATAGTATAATTTCCGGAAACACCAACCTTTACTCTAACAGGAATGCTCAAGTTAGCTTCGTCTTCAGGTAAAGTGTTAACACTGTAATCTTTGTCACCGGTTATAAATGCTACAGATGGCACTTGTGCATTGCTGCTGTATATCTTCGCTGCATCAAACTGCCCATCGTAATCATTCGTTGCATTTTCGTTAAATCTTACAATAGCTTCATCCTTGAAGTTGTTTCCTTCAATTTTAGCTCTTAACATAGATCCTGCGGTAAGGGAATTTGAGCTTCTGATAAATGTTGGATTACCTGCTGCTTTCACATTTTCGGTACAGCTTAAAACAGGTCCACCGCCATTTGCTTTCACAAAGAAACCTTGAGAAGAAGGAATTAAGTTAGAACCTCCATTAGTGCTCACACCATTGATGTATGTAGCGTATTGCAACAAGTCGGCTTGCCAAATATAAATAGCATTATCCATGGCTGATTTTGTCCAAGCCGGACTATCCCAATCGATGGCAGATGGATACGGATTGGCAACCAAATTAAAGCCATCATCAGTAATACTTCCACTAGAGGTAAAGGTTACTCCAAAATCGAAATTACCTTTTGAAGCAGGACCTGTAACATCTATAAGAATGTTGTTAGTTGAGTTGGTTGAAGTTCCCAAATAAACCCAATATCCTGTACCCGGTGTTATAGGATCGGTATTGGCATTGGTGATGGCAGCATAGGATGTTGCACTACCAAATGAGGCAACGTCTGCTTCAAAATAGGTATAAATTGAGATAAAACCACCTGCAGTTATTTGAGCACCAACAAATCCTGAAGTTAAGAAATTGTCGGTCCATTGATTGATGAATGCACTTTGCACAGGTGCACCCAAAAATGCCCAACCTGTTAATCCGCCCGGAGCTAAACGCTGCATGGTAATATTACCATTGACATTACCTGAAGTTAAAGGGGCAATGCGACCAGTTCTGGTAAGTGTTGAGGTAAGTACAAGACGATGCGGGCTAAAATCAAATACTCCGGCAATACAATTAAGTGTGTTTTGAAGACTTTGTACAGAGTTTAATTTGGCACCAAAAAAGTTGTTTAAATCAACATCAAAGAAACTGGTATTGCTGGTTCCACCAATAATTTGTTGGGCAGTAGTACCATTTAAAGTTACCTTGCCCTGTCTGGCATCAAAGGAAGCGTTGTTGGTAAAGTTACCTTTTAGGTCAATACTGAAGTTTGAAGCGGATACATCCAAGGTACCTGCACCTATGAGCAAGTTGTTATTCACAACAATTGATCTTCCCAAAGTTTTAGTCCCTGCACTATTTACATTAAAGTTGTTAAAAGTGGTTGAAGCAGATCCACCGATTGTTTGGGTTGTTCCAGTAAGGTTGAGGTTCGCAGAACCCGGCACAAAAGCGGCTGCATTTACATTGTTACTCCAATCCTTCAATAAAGTAATATTCTTATTAAATACACTATTATCGAGCGTACCTCCATTGATGGTAAAATTACCGTTTACCGTAATATCAACATTGCTGAGGGTTTTGGCACTCGTCCCAGAAAAAATTAGATTATTGTATTCTGCATTAGGAAGCACAGTTGCTGTTTGCGAACCATAGTATTCAACGGTTCCACCTGTAGAGGCAGTATATGGATTAAAGTTTCCTTGAGGAAAATTGAAAGCAAAAGCAGGGGTTCCACTTATTTTCAACAAGCCGGTTCCATCAACCACACCAAAGTTATTCCCTGTTGTGTTGTTCACATCAAGCGTTCCATTGATTGTTATAGCTGAACAGCTGCGATCATTTGCACTCAGTGTAACTGTATGACCACTTGCAATTTTCACAATTTGAAAGGTTGGCGCTGATCCAGCAGGTGCACCATTGTGGCCAGTGGAAGACCAATTATTTGGATCGTCCCAATCGCCACCCAAAGTGGCATTGCGGCTATATAACGTATCAACTACTTGAAACTCTGATGTTTCACCGCTTGTGAACTCTCCATTGATGAAATTCACACCAGATAATGTCATTGTATTGGAGGTTGTATTAACTGTGCCAGCAAAACCACCAACAGGCAGCCATTGAGGTGCAATGTATCTGCCTGTAACGTAAGCAGACTCGTTACCCGAAACAAATAAATCCTTATAGAAATACTGATGATTAACTACTAAACCAGAGAAACCGCTTGAGTTAACAATCCAATAGTAATTTAATTGTTTGTCAGCAGCATCGGTTGTTGCAGGGTGTTTTTGATTAACAGGAGCAACTCTGATAGTACCCGTAGCTGTGTTGCTGGTAATGTTATAGCTAACAGGCATGTAATCGGCATCAGTACCAATTGGAAAAGTGAAAGAAGCTGCACCTGTATTAAATAGTTTAGTTATTCCGCTATCGCTGGGAAGCCCATTAGTTTGCACCATTCGAGTGCCACTGAATGTTCCGGAAACAGTGGCAGCTTGTGCCAATCTTAGCACATTACTCCCAATCAATAAGTTTCCGTTGGTGAGTGTCAAAGTATTGTTCACGGTTTGTCTTGAAGAAGTACTTACACCGCTTGCATTGTCGATAGTAAGATTACCAAATCTACCATTACCATTACCTCCTATTGTTTGCAGTGCACTTCCCTGGCAGAGTATTCTACCGCTTCCTGTTGAGGAATGTATTGAGTTATTTTGAATGTTGCTAACGCATGTAATTACATTGCCTCCATCGGCCAAAGTTCCTTGCGTGAGTGTAAGTAAATTGTTTACCCTCACTGCAGTGTTTGCAGAAAGTGTAACTGTGCCTGATGCAAATGAATTGTTAACGGTAAGGTTAGCAAAATTGGTAAGGTTACCTGCGATACCTGCGATGCTTTGATTGGCAGTTGTTGAGGCAAAAGTGGTGATTTGAGAGGTACTGCCAGACTGATAACCGCCTGCATTGATACCTGTGGTATTTGAACTATTGTTGTTAACCAGGTTTCCGGTAAAATTTACGTTTACTCCATTGGCATTGAATATACTAAAATTGTTGTTGATGAGCAAGGTACCTGCAATTGTGAGCGTATTGTTGATTGGTCTTGCAGTGGCTACATTAGTCACAGAGTTACCATTTATCGTTAGGTTTAAGATAGGAATAAGCGCATCTATAGAATAGGTTTGAGAACCGGTAGTACCGGGCTCAAGGTTAATAGTTCCACCAGTGTAGGTGCTTGTTGCAGGTTGGAGCAACAAATCTCCCACTGAACTTCCTCCACCTCTAACTATTTTAAGTGTTGGGGTGCCCGACATTTGGAAATTACTACCCACATTTACAATCTCAAATTTTGCTCTTGAAGCGATTGCTCCTGCACCGTTAATGGTAACCGTGCTGGTTCCAGAT
>JBILUU010000340.1:0-3525 GCA_044370815.1 Bacteroidia bacterium | reverse complement strand
ATTTCTTGTTTTTTTTAGACGCTCAAAAATAGTATTAAAAATTACATGCTAGTGCAAAGAATTATTTTTTTTCAAACATTATGATGTGAATGTTCAGCACCCCGTATTCGTAAAAAATTATTCGTTCCCATATTTTATATGAATGTGAAATAAGTATTTAATGAATCTGTTATTATTAGTGCGAGGTATTTTACTTTCTTTGTAACTTTGAAAAAATGATATGAACGAGAAGAAACTTTTTTTACTTGATGCCCTTGCATTGATTTACAGGGCTTATTATGCACTCATCAGAAATCCGCGTTTGACCTCTACGGGTAAAAATACAAATGCCCAGTTTGGTTTTACTAATACTTTGATTGAACTTCTTAATAAAGAAAAACCGACACACATTGCTGTGGCATTCGATACACATGCACCAACCGAAAGACATACAGACTTTGATGGTTACAAAGCCAATAGGCAGGAAGCACCCGAAGATTTACTACTGTCGATTCCTGACATCAAAAAAATCATCAGAGGGTTTGATATTCCTGTTGTAGAACTTGATGGGTATGAGGCAGATGATATTATTGGAGCGCTGGCAAAACAAGCAGAAAAAGAGGGCTTTGATGTGTATATGGTTACTCCCGATAAAGATTACGGACAATTGGTAAGCGAGCATATATTTATTTACAAGCCACCGGCATTTGGCAACAAGGCCGAAATTATGGGCGTTAAGGAAGTATGCGAAAAGTGGGGAATTCAAAATATTTCACAAGTAATTGATTTGTTGGGATTGATGGGCGATGCCTCTGACAACATTCCCGGTATTCCGGGAGTTGGCGAGAAAACTGCCATCAAACTGCTCACTGAATATGGCACACTCGAGAATGTGCTTGAAAATGCTTATTTGATTAAAGGCAGTATGGGAGAAAAAATAAGAGCTGGAAAAGAGCTTGCCATTATGAGTAAAAAATTGGCCACCATTATTTTAAATGTTCCTGTAACTTTTAACGCTGATGAATATAAGGTATCGGAACTCAATAAAGAGTTGCTGAATGAGATTTTTACAGAATTGGAGTTTAAGTCCTTAGGCAAAAGAATTTTGGGCGAACCTTTTACAGTGGTAAAAACAAATGTCCCTGTGAAGAAACAAAGCGAGCAGGGTGATTTATTCGCCTCTGTTGAGGAAAACATTACAGGCGAAAGTAAGCCATCTGCAACGCTTTTCAATGATGAAGAAATTTTTGATGATGCGCTTTTTGCCGATAAAAATATTACCAATACGCCACATCAATATACACATGTAGGCAGCGAGGAAGAAATTCAGCAATTAATTGCACACCTTAGCAAGCATAGCCAAATATGTTTTGATACCGAAACCACAGGACTAGATGCCAACCTTGCTGAAATAGTTGGGGCTGCATTTTCTGTTAAGCAAGGACAAGCTTGGTATGTGGCATTCCCTAATGATAAATATGCTGCCATCCAACAATTAGCATTATTTAATCCTCTGTTTAATAACGATAACATCACCTGGATTGGTCAAAACATCAAATATGATATATTGATTTTAAAGCGCTATGGTTTTGAACTTCGAGGAAAAATATTTGACACCATGCTTGCTCATTATTTAATAGAGCCCGAAGGCAGAAGAAATATGGATTTACTTAGTGTGAAATACCTTGGCTATGAGCCGGTTTCTATTGAGGCACTCATTGGTAAAAAAGGAAAAAATCAATTGAACATGCGCGATGTTGCAATTGAGAAAATTACCGATTATGCTGCTGAAGATGCTGATGTTACCCTACAATTAAAAGAAACCTTCGAACCTATGCTGAAAGAAAAAAGCGTAGAAAAAATTTTCAATCAAATAGAAAATCCTTTGGTAAAGGTGCTTGCACAAATGGAGTTCGAAGGGATTAAAATTGACATAAATTTTCTTAACGAGTATTCTATAGAACTTGAAAAGCAAGCAAAAGAAAGCGAGGAACGTGTTTACGAACAGGCAGGTGTTAGGTTTAATTTGGCCTCTCCAAAACAGTTAGGCGAAATATTATTTGACCACCTAAAGCTTGATCCCAAGGCCAAGAAGACAAAAACCGGGCAATACGCCACTGGTGAGGAAGTCCTCCAAAAGATGGCGCACGAGCATAAAATTGTGAACGATATTTTAGCATTTAGAGAGTTAACAAAATTGAAAAGCACCTACGTTGATTCGCTTCCAATGCTAGTAAATAAGTTTACAGGAAGGGTTCATACCTCATACAATCAAGCGGTTGCAGTTACAGGAAGGTTAAGCTCCAACAATCCCAATTTGCAAAATATTCCTATCCGCACGGCATTGGGGCGCGAAATCAGAAAAGCATTTGTAGCACAAAACGAAGACTATGTGCTTATGTCGGCCGATTATTCACAAATAGAGCTCCGTATTGTAGCTGCCATGAGTGGCGATGAGGCCATGTGTGAAGCGTTTAAACTAAAAAAAGATATACATACCGCAACGGCAGCAAAAGTATTTGGCATTAGTGAAGAAGAAGTAACAAAGGAAATGCGCTACAAAGCCAAAAGTGTAAATTTTGGATTGATTTATGGCCAAAGCGCCTTTGGGTTATCACAAAACATTGGTGTGAGTCGCACCGAGGCAAAACAGTTGATTGATAATTATTTTGAGCAGTATGCAGCCATCAAATCATATATGGATAAGCAGATTTTATTTGCCAAAGAACATGGCTATGTTGAAACAATTTTAGGAAGAAAGCGTTGGCTGCGTGACATTAACTCGGGTAATGCCGTGGTGAGAGGTTTTGCCGAAAGAAATGCAATTAATATGCCCATTCAAGGTAGCGCTGCGGATATGATTAAATTGGCAATGATTCAAATTCATCAACGAATGAAAAAAGAAAACGTGCAATCAAAAATGTTGTTGCAGGTGCATGATGAATTGGTTTTTGAAGTGCCTGTGACAGAGATTGAAATGATGAAAACATTGGTATTAGAAGAAATGAAAAAAGCCATGCCACTGCCCAACGGAGTGCCTGTTGAAGCCGAGGTGGGCATCGGTCATAACTGGTTGGAGGCACATTGACAATACAGCAACTTTTAACCCAATAACACTTTTTACTTTTACCCATCATATTACCGATGTTTGGTTTTAGATTAAACCAAAAGCAAATGCATAGTAGTCCTATTATTTAAAAAATAATCTTGCTCCTAAAATATATTTCCATTGGGTGTTAAGCGGAATTGAAATCTTATACCAATTGCATTTATTTTTTAGTCCAATTAAAAAATAAATATGCAATGGTTAATGCCGATAATACTTGAAATTAGTCCAATAAGGTTAAGCCGCAATTGGACTAAATTGAAAGTGTAATCGGTATTATTTCTGATCGCATTTATTTTTAAGAAATATGCAATGTTTAATACCGAAACTACTATAAACCCGAATTAATCAATAGAAGTTACGCATGTAACGCACTAGTGATTTTATGAGGGTAATCCCGCTTAGCAGGTGTTTTCAATCCATTGATTCAATGGATTGAA
>JBILUU010000339.1:0-3529 GCA_044370815.1 Bacteroidia bacterium | reverse complement strand
CGCATGTAACGCACTAGTGATTTTATGAGGGCAATCCCGCTTAGCAGGTGTTTTCAATCCATTGAACCAATGGATTGAATTACAGCTGTTTTAGCGATTCCGCATTTTCTAATGCGGAATTTGGGTTGAATAATGCTACTTTCGCAACCGTATGAGTAAATTGCAGCAAATAATCGATTACGTTCGTTTTATTGGTCGTTCCAATAATAGTCATGGCATACACTCTCCCTTTGTTTTTAATTTATACAATGAAGTTTTAAATGTAAAAAAGGGATATTACCTTTTTGACCCCATTGAGTCATTAAGAGCTTCCTACTTAAGTAATCATTCCATGATTGATATGCTTGATTTAGGGGCAGGATCTAATTTGGGGACTGATGCACAAAGAAAGATTTCTAAAATTGCTGCCACTTCGCTACAATCACCCAAAAATGCAGCTTTACTATTTCGTTTGGTAGATTATTTTCAACCTAAAACCTTAATTGAATTAGGAACCTCACTGGGTATTACCACCTGCTATTTGGCAAAAGCCGTAAAAAACAGTAATGTCATTACCATAGAGGGAAATCCAGCCTTAGCAACTTTAGCAAAACAGGGGTTTCAAAAAATGGGCATTACAAACATTGCTTGTAAAACAGGCAGTTTTGACACCTATTTTTTAGATACTTTAAAGGAGTTTAACCAAATTGATTTTATACTAATTGATGGAAACCATCGTTATGATCCCACATGGCAATATTTTACAACAGCTTTGCCTTATGCTGGGGAGCATGCTGTATTTGTTTTTGATGATATTTATTGGTCTGAAGAGATGAAAAATGTATGGCAAAAAATTAAAGATCACCCGCAGGTCACCATCACTATTGATTTGTTTGATATGGGCTTAGTTTTTTTTAGAAAAGGCCAACGTAAACAGCACTTTAAATTAAGGGTGTAGAAAAAATTAGTTGACTGACGATACAATATAGTAAATAATCCCTCCAAGTAATCCAGAGACAGGGATTGTTAGCACCCAAGCCCACAAAAGATTAACTGTTATTCCCCACCTCACAGCTGAGGCCCTTTTGGTAATTCCAACACCAATGATTGCTCCTGTAATAGTATGAGTAGTTGATACGGGTATTCCCAATTGTGACACGGTAAAAAGGGTTAAAGCACCAGATGTTTCGGCACAAACGCCTTCGAGGGGGGTTACTTTTGTAATTTTAGTTCCCATGGTTTTTACAATTCTCCATCCCCCAAGCAATGTGCCTAAACCAATGGCCAAATAGCACGAGATGGCAATCCAAAAAGGCATAGAATCAGAGTGCACCTTGGTTTTTATTTTATATCCTTCTTTGAGCTTCCCAGATTCAACAAAATCACTAAACAGGGCAGCATTAGCGTATTCCAAGTTAATTTTTTTCTTGTCAAATATCAGCTCGTCTGAGGAGGTATCAAAAATCTTATCGCCCTTGGTATAAACTAATATATTTTTATCATTGGCAAGATGTGGTTTAGCTTTTTTAAGTTTACCCTCTGCATCCTTGTATTCAATTTGAATAATTTCAGAAACCCTCAAATAGGAAGGATAATCGCCCTCAATTTTTCCTTCGCGGTACATATTGCCAAATACCATGCAGGCTGCGCAAATAATTCCCATTACCTTTTGCGAGTCGGCACCTCCATGACCTAAGGAAAAAGCGGCCGAAGAAACCAATTGCAATTTTTTATACATATCAGATTCGCGGGAGGCAGTCTGCTTTTTGCCTTGAATGAAGTAATACCAAGTGTATGTCACTATAAAAATAGCGAGTGTGATGGAGAGAATGTAAAGCATCACCGGTTTCATATCTTGATAGGCAATCATATATTGCATCAACAGATAAGTAATAATTGACAAGATGCCAATAAGTAACATTTTTAAAAATATTTTTCTCGATACGGTAATAAGCGCAATAACCACAGCAATAATTCCTCCTATGAGGGGAGCTAGAAAAATAAACAAGATTACCTTTAAAATCTCGGAAGACTCAATGACAGAAAAACCGGCATGCGCAATAGCAGCTCCTGCAAAACCGCCAATGAGCGTATGTGATGAGGAGGAAGGAATACCAAACCACCAAGTGGCTAAGTTCCAAATTGTGGCGGCTATCAATCCGGCTAGTATCACATACAAGTCAATAAAGTTGTTATCAACTGTTTTAGCCACGGTGTTTCCAACACTCATATCAAACACCCAAAAGGCAGAAAAATTAAAAACTGCCGCCCAAAGTACTGCTTGAAAAGGAGATAGCACTTTGGTTGAAACAACCGTTGCAATAGAATTGGCCGCATCATGAAATCCATTGATAAAATCAAATATCAATGCCAGTGCAATAATTACAATGAGTAACTGCATGAAAAATTAAGAATATTTTACAATGATTGACTCTAATACATTTGCAGCATCTTCACATTTGTCAGTGGCTGTTTCCAAGTTTTGAAGAATTTCTTTTACCCTAATTAATTCAATGGCATCCTTTTCTTCATCAAATAATTTTGCTACCGCGGTATCAAACACATCATCAGCAAGATTTTCAATGCTATTAATTTTTACACAAATCTCTTTTACTTTTTCAATGTTCTTTAAATCTTTCAACGCCATAATACCATTGTGTAATTGCTCATTACCTAACAGTATGTATTGGGCAAGCTCAAGCATTGCAGGCGATGGCTGCTTAAGATTGTACAACTGAATTCTTTTGGCGGAACCATGTATAAAATCTAAAATATCATCAACTACAGAAGCAAGATTATGAATGTCTTCTCTGTCAAAAGGAGTTATAAATGAAGAACTGAGTTCGTGAAAAATATCATGCGTAATTTGATCTCCCCTGTGCTCAAGCTCTTGAATTTGCAGAATGTAAGCATCTCTCTCGCTAATATCTTTGGCATTAAGTGCCTTGATAAGAATCTTAGACACCTCTAACAAGTTGGCAGAGGCCTTCTCGAATAGCGGAAAAAACTTTTTATCTTTTGGAGTAAAAAGTTGTAGAATGTAGTCAAACTTCATGATTTTTTTAACTTGATTTTGGCGTAAAGATAGATTATATAGGCAAAGTAAGCCGCACTTAACAATTCCTTAACATTGAAATGGTATTAATTTAATATTGCATTAATGATTCAATATTGAATGTCATTGTTGGTGTTTAAAATCACCCATTTTAATCCTTTTTAAAACCAAATTAGAATAATTTTAGTTTTAAAGTTTGAAGTAAAATAAACTAAGCATGTAATAAATTAAAGTGTTTCAATCAACTATTATTGATTAATCCCAGATTCCGCATTAGAAATGCGTAAACGATAAAGAAACTGTAAATCAGATTTTTATAAATCTGATAACATTTTCTATATCGGGATTAACCCAACTAAAGCAAGTAGTTCGATTTTCCTAATCTCCTATTGCTTAATTTGGGTTAATAAAGGGCTTTAAAACTATTTTTACAGATAAGATTAATTGATTAATTTCGCCAAATGATAAACAAATACTGAACCGATGAATAACGAT
>JBILUU010000338.1:0-3540 GCA_044370815.1 Bacteroidia bacterium | reverse complement strand
TTGTTCAATAACTTCAACCACTTTTTTAGCCAATGCAGCTGCTCCATTTCCTCCGCTGGCAAAGCCGTCATTAAGTGCAAAATCAGCACCACGCTCGGTGCACCAGTTGGTAAGATAGGCAATCTCTTCCTGGGTATCAAAATGATACTGATTGAATGCCACCACCACACTTTGCCCAAAGCTTTGTAAATTCTCTAAATGTCTTTCTAAATTCTTGAGTCCGTTTTGCAATCCTTTCATATCGGGCTTTTTAATACCTTCTAAAGGCACACCACCATGCATTTTTAGCGCTTGTGAAGTGGTTACCAATACAGAAGCTTTTGGAGCAATGCCGGCATTTCTACACTTAATATTAAGAAACTTCTCGGCTCCTAAATCAGCGCCAAATCCGGCCTCGGTAATCACATAGTCGCCATAGGTCATTGCCATTTTGGTGGCCATTACCGAGTTACATCCATGAGCAATATTAGCAAAAGGACCACCATGTATAAATGCCGCTCCACCTTCAAGTGTTTGCACTAAATTAGGGTTCAAGGCATCTTTTAACAATACAGTTATTGACCCTCCTACACCTAAATCGCCAACAGTAAAAGGCTGATTATCGAAAGTGTAACCAAGTAAAATATTATCAATTCTTTTTCTCAAATCATCCAGACTTGTAGCAAGGCAAAATATGGCCATGATTTCTGATGCGGGCGTAATATCAAAACCGGTTTCTTGCGGTATGCCATTAGCTGATCCATTGAGGCCTGATAGCATGAAACGCAACGAACGATCGTTTACATCGAGTACCCTACGCCAAGTGATTTGTTTCAGCGCTTTGCCTGTGCCTCTGTTGTAATACTGATAATTATCGAGCAGGGCAGAAATCATATTGTTGGCCGAAGTAATTGCGTGAAAATCTCCGGTAAAATGTAGGTTAATATCTTCCATCGGCACTACCTGTGAATAACCACCGCCACAGGCTCCTCCCTTCATCCCAAAGCACGGACCCAATGAAGGTTCACGAAGTGCAACAATCGCATTTTTGCCAATCATTTTTAACCCTTGCGCCAGAGCCACACTGGTAGTTGTTTTACCAATACCGGCTTTTGTAGGAGTTATTGCTGTTACCAAAATGAGCTTCGAAGCTGCTACTCGTTCTTCATTAATTTCCTTGTACTTAATTTTGGCTTTGTAATGGCCGTATGGGATTACCTGTTGACCCGATATGCCTAATTCGGCTGCAATATCGGTGATGGGTCTCATTTTAACTTCTTGTGCTATTTCAATGTCTGTTTTCATGATGTATGAAAGATTTTATTAGCAATGATAGTAAAAGAATTAATCAATTGATTAACCAGTGAAAAAAATAAATGCAATTACAAGAGTGTTATTGGTGTTATTCCACTTGCATACGTTTGGCTGAGTAGCGAAACAATTTGTTGAAATTTGTTTTGATCAGTCACAAAGTCAACACCTTGCATATCGATTAATAAGATTTTTTGATCGGGCAGGGTTTTTAAGAAAGATAGATAACGACTTTGTATTTGTTCGAGGTAGTCGCTCGAAATTTCGGTTTCATAGCTTCGTCCTCTTTTGAGAATATTCTTTTGCAACTGCTCCACATCGAGATACAAATAAATCAACAAATCGGGTTTGGGTAAAGAGGCCGCAACAATATCGAACAAGCGGTGATACAGAAACAATTCATCTTCCTTGAGATTATTGGAAGCAAAAATTTTACTTTTAAAAATAAAGTAATCAGCAATAGTAATGTTGCTAAATAAATTCAGGTTCACTAAATCACTTTTGAGTTGTGCATAACGATCGGCTAAGAAGCTTAGTTCAAGCGGGAAAGCCACTTTTTCGGGTTGCTTGTAAAACTCAGGTAAAAAAGGGTTATCGGCAAATTGCTCGAGCACAAGTCTAGCGTTATAATGTTCGGCAAGCATGGTACTCAAGGTAGTTTTACCGGCACCAATATTTCCTTCTATGGCTACAAAATTATACTTCATTTCAATAACTAATCATTGGTTACAAGTACCGATTTAGTTGCATGAACCTCACATTTATCAGAGCAATGCAATAAGAGCTCCTTATTAGATTGTTTAAGTACAGGATGAATAAAATCGGCATCTAAATCATTCAGAGGAATGAGTGTGAATCTTCTTTGATGCAAATGTGGATGCGGAATTTGAAGTATTTCATCGTTTATCACTGTATCATCGTAATATAAAATATCGAGGTCAATGGTTCTTGGTTGCCATGGCAAGTCGCCTCTTTGTCTGCCCATTCCTGCCTCTATATCAAGTAACGTTGTTAATAAATCGTGCGGTTTTAACTCGGTACTTACTTGAACTACTGCATTTAAAAAATCATCTTGATTGGTGTTTCCCCAGGCGGCAGTTTGATATATACGCGAACAATTTTCAATTTGAATATGCCTTGCGCGCATGCGTTCAAGCGCTATCGTAAAATTCATGATTTTGTTGCCTATATTGGAACCAAGGGAAATAAAAGATAGAGCCATTAATCGTATTTACTAAAAGCCATAGAACAGCAAAATTAAAAATACAATTAACATTAGTAACAATAATGCTAGGATATGGAAACCAATTACTGTCCATGACAGAAATCTAGCAATCGTTGCATTGTTTGGCATAACAAGGCCATTCAACTCGGCTATACGCTTAGCTCCTTTAGCAAATACTAACGATACAATTGCTAAAATTAAACTACCCAATCCAAACAACACTGATAATGGATAAATGGTGAGAAATGATACTAGACAAAAAAATAAAATTGAGCAGATTGATGCTAAGGCCAATATCAATGCTGTTAAGGCAAGCTTATTGGCCTCTGCCTCCGGCTTTTTGTCGGGAATCGATAAGTTGGATAATTTTCTTACTTCTTTGGACAAAGATGGTAGATGCTCCACAGCAGCTATTAAAGGTTTGCTACGGTCTGCTTTTTGATTATTCAGCGGTCCGCATTGATTGCTTTTCTTGTGCAGTGTTTCAAAACTTTGCTCAGCCTTACTTACATCCCTATTTTTATTTTCTTTGATTGCATCTTTTACTACATCAATACTTTGCTGCTGTAAACCCTTATTATCTTTAGTATGATGAGTTTTGCTATGATGACTTTTCTTTAAAAAAGTATACCCATTACCATAATGTTTTTTATACACAGAATTACAAGCACTTACGAGCAAAATCGCCATCATCAAAAGGGCTACGTGAATTTTTTTGTTCATGGTTCCTGATTTTGGCCAAAGATAATCTTTAATCTAAATCAACTTAATGATGCCTTAATATTTTATACCGATTACACTTTCAATTTAGTCCAATTGCGGCTTAACCTTATTGGACTAATTTCAAGTAGTATCGGCATTAACCATTGCATATTTATTTTTTAACCCAGATTACGCATTAAACCCAAATTCCGCATTAGAAAATGCGGAATCGCTAAAACAGCTGTAATTCAATCCATTGGTTCAATGGATTGAAAACACCTGCTAAGCGGGATTACCCTCATAAAATCACTAGTGCGTTACAT
>JBILUU010000337.1:0-3552 GCA_044370815.1 Bacteroidia bacterium | reverse complement strand
TAATAATAAGTCATCTCTTCTAGTGCTTGAAGCAACAATATCAATTGATGGGAATACACGCTTATTGGATATTTTTCTGTCGAGTTGCAATTCGCTATTACCTGTACCCTTAAATTCTTCAAAAATTACCTCATCCATTTTAGAACCGGTTTCGGTTAGTGCTGTTGCGATGATCGTAAGTGAACCCCCGTTTTCGATTTTTCGGGCCGAACCAAAGAATCTTTTTGGCTTATGCAGTGCGTTGGCATCAACACCCCCGCTTAGAACTTTGCCCGAGGCAGGTTGCACTGTATTATAGGCACGTGCTAAGCGAGTGATACTATCAAGTAAGATCACTACATCATGACCACATTCAACTAAGCGCTTTGATTTTTCCAATACAATATTGGCAATTTTTACGTGGCGATCGGCCGGTTCATCAAAGGTAGAAGCAATTACCTCTGCCTTCACACTTCTGGCCATATCTGTTACCTCTTCCGGTCTCTCATCAATCAACAATATAATCAAGTAAACCTCCGGGTGATTGGCAGCAATGGCATTGGCAATATCTTTTAGTAGTACCGTTTTACCTGTTTTAGGTTGCGCAACAATAAGTGCGCGCTGACCTTTACCAATTGGAGTTACCAAATCGAATACACGGGTACTCATGTTGCTTTGAGCATGACCGGTAAGCTTGAATTTTTCGTATGGAAACAAAGGTGTTAAATAATCGAATGGAACACGATCTCTTATATAGGAAGGTTCTCTTCCATTGATACTATCAACTCTAATTAAAGGAAAGTACTTCTCACCCTCTCGTGGAGGTCTGATGGCACCTTTAATGGTGTCACCGGTTTTTAGTCCAAATAATTTAATTTGAGATTGAGATACGTATATATCATCAGGAGAGTTTAAGTAATTATAATCAGAGGAACGCATAAATCCGTATCCGTCCGACATGATTTCGAGCACACCTTCGCTAACTACAATGCCATCAAAGTTATATTGATTTTCGGGTTTTCTCTCGTTAGGGAAACGTCTTTGAAAGTTATTCTCGTTGCCTTTCTGACGTGGTTCGAGCGGTTGAGCATCTTTTTGTTGTTCTTTGGTTGTTGCCGGTTCCTTGTGCTCAGCTGCTTCCGGATGGGTTGTGCGGGTTTCTTCGTTACTTGATTCAGTGGGTGGGCTACTGATTGGGGTCTTGATTTTTTCCTCTGCAATCGGTGAAGCAGCAAAGGTTTTTTCTTCAATAGATGCAACTGGAGTTGTTTCAGCAATACTTTCTTTGATAATTTCCTGCTCTCTCGCCAACTCAAAATCGTTATTATCTTGCATGCCAATAAGTGGGTCATCTTCTATTTTAACAGCTACTTTGGGCTTTCTGCCTCTTTTCTTGGGTGCATCAGTACTACTTTTTTGATTGCTTTGAGATTTAAGCAATATTTGTTCGATAATTTCTTTTTTGGTAAGGTTTTCTAAATTGTCGATGCTAAGGGAAGATGCTAAGCTTTTCAATTCACCCACTAATTTCTCATTGAGTTCCGTTTCTGTATACATGTATTGAATTAATTTTTTTAGGTAGGCAGATGTAAAATCTGCTGCAGATTATTTTCAGAATTTAATAAACTAAGGTTTTCTGGTAATTAAATTTGAAGTAAAGAATTTACTCCTACAACAAGAAATGTTGCGATGCAATATTACAAATAATATTTACAATACAAGTCGAAATATTTTTTTTTGAGTTTAATTGCTTTGAAGTGCTCAATAAGTTTATTGCAAGATGGTGATAAATTCATAGTAAGTTAAGAAGCATGATTTATTGATGTTGGAAAAAAAACAACGCAGAGTTAAATAAGTTTAAAATCCTTGAGCGAAAAAAAATACCAAATCGGTGAACGCGAATTTATTTTAGTGAGCTTATTGATAAAAGTAGCCACATTTTATCTTTTATCATGTATGTTTTCAATATAAACTTACCTTTGCATCCCAAATTTTTTTTCAATGAGTAATATAATCGCCATAGTTGGAAGGCCAAATGTAGGCAAGTCAACCTTATTCAATAGGTTAACAGGAAGCAGACATGCCATCGTAGATGAGGTAAGTGGTGTAACGCGCGACAGGCATTACGGTGTTTGCGAGTGGAACGGTAAAGAATTCAGTGTGGTAGATACAGGCGGTTATGTGATTGGCAGCGATGATATCTTTGAAGCAGAAATACGCAAGCAAGTTGAGCTGGCCATAGAGGAAGCTAACATCATTATTTTTGTGGTGGATGTTGCCGATGGCATTCATGATTACGACCAAATAGTTGCTCAGTTGCTCAGAAAGGCGCGTAAAGAAGTTTTTTTAGTAGTGAATAAAGTCGATAATTCTGAGCGTCACCAAATGACTGCTGAGTTTTACAGTTTGGGGCTAGGGGAGTTGTATCCAATTTCATCGGCAAGCGGAGCCGGCACAGGTGATTTGCTCGATGAGGTTGTTAAAAAACTTAATCCGGATGTAATAATCGATAGGGAGGAGGAGCGTTTACCTAAGTTCGCTATTGTTGGAAGGCCCAACGTGGGAAAATCATCATTATTAAATGCGCTGATTGGTGAAGATCGCAATATTGTTACCTCAATTGCCGGCACTACCCGAGATACCATTCATAAGCGTTATCAATCTTTCGGTCACGATTTTGTGCTGGTTGATACTGCTGGTGTAAGAAAAAAAGGAAAGGTGCATGAGGACCTTGAATTTTATTCGGTGATGAGATCTATTCGTGCCATTGAGTCATGTGATGTTTGCCTGCTAATGATTGATGCCAAAGAAGGGTTTGAAGCTCAAGATGTAAACATCTTTCATCTTGCAGAAAAAAATCATAAAGGAATTGTAATTTTGGTAAACAAGTGGGATTTGATAGAGAAAGATAACCACACCACAAAATTATACGAACAGCAAATCAGAGAGAAAATTGCTCCGTTTAAAGATGTACCAATTGTTTTTGTGTCTGCACTTACCAAACAGCGCATTTTGAAAGCGCTCGAAACAGCTGTTGAGGTTTATAAAAATAGGGTGAGAAAAATTGCAACTCGAAAGTTAAACGATATGATGTTGCCTATTTTGGAAAATAACCCTCCGCCTGCGCACAAAGGCAAGTTTATCAAGATTAAATTTGTAACACAATTGCCCACACATGCGCCCAGCTTTGCTTTTTACTGCAATTTGCCTCAATATATCAAAGAACCCTACAAACGTTTTGTAGAGAATAAGATGCGCGAAAATTTCAACTTCAACGGGGTGCCAATTTTAGTGTTTTTCCGACAAAAGTAATCCCCTAAATGTCTATTTTAGGGTTAATTCTCAGTAATAAACATTGGCTGTTGAATTAATTTTTGAAATTGCCTTAAACAATTGAAAATCAATATATTGTTTTTATTTGGAGGTCTGTAAACTACATTGCTGTTAGGCAATTGTTAATTTTAATCCGCTGAAAAACAGCTGATTGTAAAATTTATAAAACATTCAATTAGGATTTTACGTAATGAGGGCAGTTGTTTAACTTTTGTTAACAAGTTAGTCTTTTTTTAAATA
>JBILUU010000059.1:0-10938 GCA_044370815.1 Bacteroidia bacterium | reverse complement strand
TTATAGCAAGAATTTATTTATTTCTCCGCCGTCCCGCCTGAGGCGGGATTTTTAATGCCTTTTTTTGATCGTTCGCCTCTCTAGCCGTTGTTGGCACTTGTTCGTCCCGACTGAGTCGGGACGGAACTTGTCCGCCTCTGGCGGAACTCGTGCGCCTCTGGCGTATCGCCTGACCATCAACCGAGTCACAAATTGAGAAGTATCATTCCAATGGGTGTAGCCCTTCGTTCCTCATAGATTGCATGAATAGCAATTTTTTTTTATTGTAAGTTGACTTTTTTCGAGGAGAATGTTGATTGGTTAATGGTTGATAGGTAGATTGTAATTAGCCGTTTTTTTACCGATTCAATCATTCTTATGAAATTTAATTTATATTTGAATAGTACGCTACTATTATTCGCTTTACTTGGGTTATTTGGGTAGGTAAGCGAGAAGGTGTGGCGGGTATAAGCGAGTTACAAGCAAGCCCAAAAGACGACACAACTACCATCAACTGGACACCTAAACCATCGACCTTTGACATCTTGGCAAGACTTTCCGGAAAACCTTAACACGGCAGTCAATTTCGCTGTATCTAGACACAGACCATAGACCTGCTTGGCGACACACAAGCCGACCCATGAAAAAATAAAATACCCCACCACACAAAAAAATTGAATTTCTGCCAAAGCACAAGTTGCACATTTTGCTATGCTCGACACACATGGCGACCCTTCTGCAAAGCCAAAAGAGCCACTTTTTCCCTACCCACCAAAGACAATAGAGACGAGACAACTTAACTTTGTAGAATTCCTACTTAAAATTAATTTCACAAAAAATTTGGATATTGGAAAACTTTGTTTACTTTTGTAGTGTCATTACAAAGGAATAAATTTTGAAAACGCTAATAAAAGATATCACACACATCCAAACCGGACTATTTGCTAAGCCTGCGGGCATTGGTGAATTGGTGTATCTACAGTCCAAGCATTTTGACGAATACGGTCAGTTGCATGCTGTTTTACATCCTGACTTGGTGACTGACGGCATTTCTGAAAAACACTTACTGAAAAATGGTGATGTTCTTTTTGCTGCCAAAGGGACCAAAAATTTTGCAGCCGTTTTTGAAAACCACAACGAACCTTCAGTGGCTTCTACTTCATTTTTTGTTATCAGACCAACCGACAAAAAATTGTTGCCTCAATATTTGGCCTGGGTGCTTAACAGCCACACAACACAAACCTTATTGAAAGGTCAGGCAATTGGCACTTCCATCCCTTCTATTTCAAAACAAGTTTTAGAAAATCTGGAAATAACAGTGCCGGGCATTGAAACGCAAAAAGCGATTTTGCAAATCACGAAACTCCGCAATAAGGAAAAATATTTGAAGCAGGAAATTGAAAAACTAAGAGAAAAACAAATTCAACAACAAATAATCAACGCAATAAAATAAATATCATGGCAAAAATAACTCAGAAAGACATCAACGATGCAGTTTGGAAAGCTTGCGACACCTTTAGAGGTAGCATTGACCCCAGCGTTTACAAAGACTATGTGCTTACCATGCTGTTCCTAAAATATCTCAGCGATGTGCATGACGATAAAATGGAAGGCTACTTAGCAAAATACAATGGTGATGTGGAACGTGCCAAACGTGCCATGCAACACGAACGCTTTGTTGTGCCGGAGCATAGCCATTTTAAATTTCTGTACGATTCTCGTAATGAAGCCAACATTGGTGAACTCATTAATATTGCATTGGCGGATTTGGAAGAAGCCAACCGTGAGAAATTGTATAGTGAAGATGGTGCAGGAATTTTCCAAAACATTGACTTTAACAACAGCAAATTAGGTGAGCCAAAAGACAAAAACACCCGACTGAAAAACCTGTTGCTTGATTTCAACAAAGATGCTTTAAACTTGCGTCCTTCGCATTTGGATGGCAACGACATTATTGGCGGTGCTTACATGTTCCTTATTGAAAATTTTGCCAGCGATGCAGGAAAAAAAGCGGGTGAATTTTTTACACCAAAAGAAGTTTCTACACTTATTGCAAAACTGACGAAATCAAAACCCGGTTCACGCATTAGTGATCCAACTTGCGGTTCAGCTTCTCTCTTGATTAAAGCAGGTGAAGAAGTGGGTTCAGATAATTTTTCACTCTACGGACAAGAAGCCAATGGAAGCACCTGGGCATTGGCGGTGATGAATATGTTTTTGCATGGATTTGACAATGCTACTATTCGCTGGGGCGATACCATCCGCAACCCTAAATTGAAAGAAGGCGATACGCTGATGAAGTTTGATACCGTGGTTGCAAATCCTCCTTTTTCCTTAGATAAATGGGGCAAAGTAGAAGATAAAGACGGTGATAAAACCACCATCAGCTACGACCCCGAAACCGATAAGTACAACCGTTTTTGGAGAGGTGTACCACCCAAGAGCAAAGGCGACTGGGCTTTTATCAGCCACATGATAGAAACGCTGAACGAACACGGCAAAGCAGGTGTGGTTGTGCCACACGGTGTATTGTTTCGTGGCAGCAGCGAAGGCCGCATACGCCAACGCACCATTGAAGAAAACCTGCTTGAAGCAGTAATTGGCTTACCTGCCAACCTGTTTTTTGGTACAGGTATTCCGGCGGCTATATTGGTGTTTAACAAGCAAAAAACAAGTAATAACTTTTTGTTTATTGATGCCAGCAAGCACTACGAAAGTGCCAAAAACCAAAATAGGCTACGCAAAAGCGATATTGAACACATTGTAAATACCTACCGTGATTTTGCTGCCGGCAAACTACAGCCTGGTGTAGTGGAAGATAAATACAGCTACTTAGCCACATTTGATGAAATAAAAGATAACGATTTTAACCTGAACATACCCCGCTATGTGGACACCTTTGAGGAAGAAGCAGAAATAGATATTGCTGCGGTGCAAAAAGAGATTGAAAAATTAGAAGTGGAATTACAAACTGTGCAGGGTGAAATGGATAAATACCTTAAACAATTGAATGCTATTTAAAGATGCTAACAAAAGAACAAAAACAACAATTCAGTGATATACTCGAAGAGTTAGGCAAAACGCTTGACATCTCAGAAACGCAGTTTGATGCAGCAGTTCAAAGCTATAATGCTGTTGCTAAACAATTATCCAAAGAAGGGTCAATTTTAGAAAAATACAAACCTGAAATTAGACCCCAAGGTTCGTTTTTATTGGGAACGATGATTAAACCTATAAACGAAGACGATGATATAGATATTGACCTTGTTTGTGAATTACATGGTAAAAACGAACTCTGGACTCAAAAAACTCTAAAGGATAATGTTGGACTGCAGCTCAAAGAGAATGAGCTATACAGGTCTAAAGTAAAACTTAAGAATGGAAGGAGATGTTGGACTTTATATTATCGTGAAACCTCTGACGATCCAACACAGAGATATCACTTAGATATTTTACCGAGCATTATTGACTCTAACTATATCAAATTGTTTTCAGAGTCATACTCTGCCATTAAGAATATTCAAGATTTAGCAATTCGAATAACTGACAATGAAAGAATAGACTATTCAACAGAAGCAAATCATCAAAACTGGTTAAAAAGTAACCCTATTGGATATGGAAAGTGGTTTTTTAGTAGAGCTGATATCACTAAAAATGAAATTAAGTTACTGTCAGAAGCTGTTCAAACTATTCCGAAATTCAAAAAGGAAAAACTACCATTGCAACGAGTAGTCCAGATTCTAAAACGTCATCGAGATATGATGTTTAATGGAGATGAGGACAAACCTATTTCTATAATTATTACCACTTTAGCAGCAAGAGCATATAACCAAGAGACAAATGTAATTGATGCTCTTGTTAACGTAGTGCAACGGATGCCAGACTTCATTGTTGACTGGTACTCATTGGAGCATAATAAATGGATAAAGAAAGTTGCCAACCCTGTAAATGATGAAGAAAACTTTGCTGATAAATGGGTAGATTACCCACAACGTCAAAAAAACTTTGAAAATTGGTTGAAAGCAGTGCAAAGAGATCTGAATAATATTCTGGGTCAAAGTGGAAAGGGCTTACAATCCATCAATGAATCAATGGCAAAGCCTTTTGGGAGGGATGCAGTTACCAAAGCTTTCAGTTATTACGGTGAAAACTTACGAGACCAGCGTGAGGTTGGAGGTCTGAATGTGGCTCCCAAAACCGGTATGATTGGAACTGTAGGAAATGCTGTTAAGAATCATAATTTTTATGGTAAAGAAGAACAATAGAATATCTTTAATTGTGCAAGAGGGAACGCTGAAAAAAATGTTTCCCGATTGTATCACCAAACGCTTCCGTGAGGAATCTCTCACTTGGAGATGTTCGGTTACGCCATCTCCATTAAGCAGTACTTACATATTAAAATTGGAGTATGTAAGAAATAATGGTGTAAAGGTCTATGTAATTGATCCTAAACCATTACCCTTAGCGGCAGGAAAAAAACATTTGCCCCACGTTTATTCCACGCCTGAACAAAGGCTTTGTTTGTACTATCCCAATAGAATTGAATGGAATGTTGGGATGCTATATACTAAAACAATAATTCCATGGGCTTGTGAATGGTTGTGCCATTACGAGTTATGGGTATGCACAGGAACATGGCATGGTGGAGGAATACACCATGAAACAGAAGCAGAAAAACAAGCTAACAAACAAAAAGAAACAATTGATGAATGCAGCACAAAAAAATAAAGCTAGTAGTCTGAGGAAGTCTTTATTTGGCGTTGAGATACCAAATGAATGGAAGGTAATTAATTTAGGTGAGCTGTTTGATTTTAAGAACGGTATTAATGCTGGAAAAGAGAGTTATGGGAGTGGCGTTAAGTTTATTAACGTTATGGAAGTTATTTATAATGATTTTATTACCCCTGACATGATTCCCGGAACAGTTCAAATATCTGATGAACACAAAAAACTATATTTAGTAAAAGATGGAGATGTACTTTTCAATAGGACATCTGAGACGGCAGATGAAATTGGGTTATCTGCCGTTTATAATGGAACAGATGAAGTTGTATTTGGAGGCTTTGTGATAAGAGGGCGACCATTGAACAGATCAATAGATGATTTTTACAAAAGATATTGTCTTCGTTCAAGTATTGTAAGGAATCAAATTGTTAGAAATGGTCAAGGTGCAGTTAGAACAAATATTGGGCAAGGTGACCTTTCAAAAGTATTAATTCCACTTCCGCCCCTTTCCGAACAACAATCAATTGCAAGAATTTTAAAGTCATGCGATGAAGTTATTGAAACCACGAGAAAACTTATAGCCCAAAAAGAATTCCGCAAAAAATGGCTTATGCAGCAATTGCTTTCTGGCAAAATAAGATTAAAAGGATACAGAGGAGAAGTTAAACTAAAAGTTATTGGTCAGTTTCTTAAAGAAATTTCTGAAAGAAATAAGGAATCCAAAATCACCAATGTTTTATCAGTGACTAATTCAAGAGGATTTATAAGCCAATCAGACCAATTTGATAGGTCTGTTGCAAGTGAAGACGCCTCTAACTATAAAATTGTAAGGAAGGGTCAGTTTGCCTATAACCCTTCCAGAGTAAATGTGGGTTCACTTGATTTACTAAGAAATTTACATGAAGGAATTTTGAGTCCAATGTATGTTGTATTTTCTGCGAACGAAAAACACCTATTGCCTGACTTCCTTTATTTCCAATTACAAACTCAATGGTTTTATGGTCATATCCCAATGTTCGTGCAAGGAAGTGTAAGAGATAGCTTGTCATTTGATGGACTTTGTTCAATGAAATTTTTCATCCCAACAATTGAGGAGCAAAAAGCAATTGTTCAAATTCTTCAATTAGCAGATAAGGAAATATACCTTTTGAAATCAAAGGCAGATAAGCTGCGAGAAAAGAAAAAGGCCTTAATGCAGCAATTACTAACCGGAAAAATAAGAGTGAAATGAGTGTGACTAGTATTTCAGAAAAAAACAAATACCTATTGTGGGTGAAATCAGGAAGACGTTGTCAATACAAAGGATGTAATACCCCATTGTATCAGGATATTCTGACGAAGAGATTTTTTAACCAAGCATATATAGCACATATTATAGCAGATGTAGAAGGAGGACCGAGAGGTGATAAAGTTCGTTCTCCTTTGCTGGCTGATAATATTTCAAATCTAATGTTATTGTGCGATAGGCATCATAGATTAATAGACAGGGATGATGTAGCAGGTAATTCAGAATCTTCTTTATTAGAAATGAAAAAACTTCATGAAGAGCGCATAGAACTGGTTACAAGTATTGCTCCTGATATGCATAGTCACATTGTTATTTACAAATCAAATGTTGGCGCACATACACCAGTCATCACATACGAATCAATACGTGCATATTTATTGCCTGCTCATTTCCCAGCACAATCACATGCTATTGATCTAGGGCTCAGTAATAGTCCTCAAAGAGATAAGGATACGATTTTTTGGACTACTGAAATAGATATTTTAGAAACACAATTTAATGAGCAATTGAGGTCAAAATTCAGAAGAGGGGAAATAAAACATCTGTCTGTTTTTGCATTTGCACCTATACCACTACTTGTGAAACTTGGCACACTCATAAATGATATTCAAAATGCAGAGATACACCAACCTGTAAGAGATCCAAAGACATGGAAATTAAATGATGATTTAACTGAAACAAAGTATAATGTCATTGAGCCGACTAGTTTGCTACCTATGGTTGCTTTGAATATTTCATTGAGTGCAACAATCAACAATGACCGAATCACCTCAGTTTTAGGAAACGATTGTTCTATTTACACACTGACAATTGATGAACCTTTTAATGATTTTTTAAAGTCTAGAAAACAACTTAAGGATTTTAGTATTGAAGTAAGGAAAATACTTGACCATATAAAATCCAAGTACAATGCTCAAACACCTTTGCATGTTTTTCCTGCAATGCCAATTGCTACTGCAATAGAATTAGGGAGGGTTTGGATGCCAAAGGCTGATATGCCACTAAATTTATATGACGAGAACACAGCTAATAGTGGATTTTCTCAAGTGCTAGAAATCAAAAACTAACCTAATGTTACTCAGACTCCAATATGCCTCCGACCTGCATTTAGAATTCCCTGAAAACAAGGAATTCATGCGAGGATTTCCATTGCAACCGGTGGGAGATGTATTGGTATTGACCGGAGACATTGTGCCTTTTGCAATAATGTACAAAAACCAGGATTTTTTCAGCTATGTGGCAGACCATTTTAAAACCACTTATTGGCTACCTGGCAATCACGAGTATTATCATTTTGATATAGCAGAAAAAAGTGGTGTGTTGCACGAGAACATCCGCAGCAATGTGTTTTTGGTGAACAATACATCGGTAGTGCATGAAAATGTGAAATTGATTTTCTCTACCCTTTGGAGCCACATAAGCCTCGGCCACCAATGGCAGATTGAACGCAACCTGAATGATTTTAATTTAATAAAACACAAAGGATATCGCTTTTTTGCTGAACAATACAACCAATTGCATTCGGAGAGTTTAGCTTTTATTCAAAATGAGCTAAACAAGAAGGAGGAAAAAATGGCCGTTTTCACCCATCATTGCCCTACTTTTCTCAATTATCCAGAGCAATACAAGGGCGATGTGCTCAATGAAGCTTTTGCAGTGGAATTACATGACCTGATTGAAGCTTCCGAAATTGCCTATTGGGTGTATGGACATCATCATACCAATACCCCTGAGTTCACCATTGGCAATACAAAACTCACAACCAACCAGTTGGGATATGTGCAACGAAATGAACATCCGCTTTTTGAAACCAATAAAGTGATTGAGATATGAAAATCAGAATAATAAACCTATATTTGCACAATAAAGTATATAGCTTTATCAAGCAAAATCAGGTTTATTATGGAACATAAAATGAAAAAAACGCTAACATATATTGAGGAAACGCTGGGGATACTACCAACTGTAACCCACATAGCCAAAATCCAAATGGACAGGGTTCCCATGTATATCCACGAAACTTTCAATCTGTACCGAATAGACTTGTTCAACACGGAAATTATTTTGGCTGAGCTGAAAAACGGTGATGAACTAAGTATTCAGCAAACCGAAAAACAGGTACAACAAATAAAAAAACTGCTTAACCACAAAGTTGTGATAGTCTTGGAAAACGTACAAGCCTTCAACCGCAAACGATTGATTGAAAAAGGCATCAACTTTATAGTACCGGGGAAACAACTCTATATGCCCGATTTGCTCATTGACCTGCGGGAAAACTTTGTTCACCCAAAGACTAGGCAAAAAAATGAGAAATTACTTCCGTCTGCACAATTTTTACTGATTTACCATATCATCCATAGATACCAAAAATGGAAACTGGAAGAACATCCCTTTAAAGAAATTGCTCAAAAATTAGGTTATACGCCAATGGCTATTACAAATGCAATTGACAATTTGAAATACCATGAATTAATAGACGTAGAGGGTGAAAAAGAAAAATTCGTCCGCTTTCGAAATGAAAGGAATGAGCTATGGAACATTGCCTATCAACAAAACCTTTTGGTGAATCCTGTCATTAAAACGGTGTATGTAGATGAAAAGCCTAAAGAACTATTTCTGTTGCAAAGCAATGCATTTGCCTTGCCTGAATACACAGATTTGAACACAAGCAGGCAAGAATATTTCGCTATTGAAAAAACCGTTTTTTATGGTTTGCAAAAAAGCAATGTATTGGTGAATCCGAATGAATATGAAGGCATGTATGCTTTAGAGGTGTGGAAATATAACCCATTAACTCTGGTGGACGAATTGCCAAACGATATGGCAGTAGTAGATCCGCTTTCTTTATACCTGAGTGTAAAGAACAGCAGAGATGAACGAATTGAAATGGCATTAGACCAAATTTTAAAAAAATATATATGGTAAAAGGATTAGACATTTTTAAAAAATACTTTGAGCAATACCCCGATAATTACGTGATTATTGGTGGTACTGCTTGCGACATCATTATTGATGAAGCCGGTTTTGTTCCAAGAGCCACCAAGGATATAGACATCATTTTAGTGGTGGAAGCACTTAGTTCAGAATTTGTCAAACAGTTTTGGCAATTCATTAAAGACGGTGTTTACGGAGACCAAGAAAAAAGCAATGATGAACGGCAGTATTATCGATTCAAAAAACCAAAGAACTTAGACTTCCCATATCAAATAGAACTGTTTTCAAGAACTCCCGATGTAATTATTTTAGAGGGTGAAGCACATCTAACACCTATTCCGGTGGATGATGATTTGTCCAGTTTGTCAGCCATCCTGTTGAATGATGATTATTACAATTACATGATTGAACACAGTCAGGTCGAAGATGGATTGCATCATGCCAATATTGAAGCATTGATTTGTTTGAAAGCAAAGGCATTTTTGGAAATCAAGGAAAGGATTGAAAACGGTAGTAATGAAGATTCAAAACAGTTGAGAAAGCATAAAGCAGACGTGTTTCGTTTAACCGTAATGCTCACGCCTGAATCAGAATTTGATTTACCTAAAACCATTCAAGCTCATGTGAATCAGTTTGCTGAATTGACAGCTGGCGATTTACCAGACAAAGCAATTTTTAAAGAAATGAGATTAAGCAATATTGACCCGAACAATGTATTTGAGCAATTCAAAAAATCATTTAGAGTAAGCTTAAATGAAGGATAGTAAATACGAGATGAAAACATGTAAAGAAAAAGCTAAAAATCTATACATATCAAAATCAACATGTATAGAAAACCGCATTTTCCTTTACATGACAAAAACGAAATGACAAAGTAATGGAAACACCAAGCTTTAAAGAAGACCATATCAGCCAGATTCCGGCATTGCAGATGCTGGTGAATTTGGGTTATACGTATTTAAGTCCTGCTGACGCAGACAGGCAAAGAAGCGGCAAAACTTCCAATGTGCTGCTGGAGGATGTATTGCGAAAACAGTTAAAGGAAATCAATGCTGAAAAAACGATAAGTTCCACTAAATCAACTTATATAAGCGATGCCAACATTGAGAATGGGATACAGATTTTAAAGAATCTACCCATGAACGAAGGCTACATTGCAGCCAGTGAAAAAGCATACAACCTGCTCACCTTAGGCCAAGCTTTAGAGCAAAGTGTAGATGGCGACAAAAAGAGTTTTACCCTGCAATACATCGACTGGAAAAACATCAGCAACAATGTGTTTCATGTAACAGAAGAATTCAGCGTAATGCGAAGCACCAGCAAAGAGCATTACCGCCCCGATTTGGTGTTGTTTGTAAATGGCATTCCGCTTTGCATCATCGAGTGCAAAAGACCTGATATGAAGGAGCCATTGAAACAGGCAATCAGTCAGCATTTACGCAATCAGCAAGAAGATGGAATCAGAAGCTTGTATGTGTATTCGCAACTCACCTTAAGCATTGCTACACAAGAAGGCGCTTATGCAACCAACGCCACGCCGGAAAAGTTTTGGGCAAAGTGGCATGAGAAGTTTAACTCTGACGAAGAAGAACGCAACTACAAAAACGAATTACAGGAATTCAAAAACAAACCGCTTCCGAATTCTATAAAAGAACAATTGTTTTCTGACCGCTTCAAATATGTTCGACAATACTTTGATGCACTAGAACAAGAGATAATTTTGCCAACTGAGCAGGATAATTATTTGTTTGGCTTGTGCCGTCCTGAAAGATTGATGGACATTGTTTTCAATTTTGTATTGTTCGATAATGGAGAAAAAAAAGTAGCTCGTTATCAGCAGTTTTTCGCCATCAAAAAATCCATGCAACGCATTAAACATGTTGAAAATGGAAAACGCAGAGGTGGCGTAATTTGGCACACACAAGGAAGCGGAAAATCATTAACAATGGTGATGCTGGCACAAGCCATTGCCATGGAACCAAGCATTCGCAATCCGAAAATTGTTTTGGTAA
>JBILUU010000336.1:0-3595 GCA_044370815.1 Bacteroidia bacterium | reverse complement strand
CAGCATTCCCTTTGCCAGTTTAGGGCAAGGCGTGGCCATAGGGTTGAGCTTGTCATCGGGCGGTAGTGTTTATCCGCTTAGTGTTTATGTGCCCAATCGTATGGTTAAACCCGATTTAATTAATACGGCCGATGCATTCAATATCAGAAGCATCAATGTGCATTCGGTTTTTAGTGTGCAGCAAGATGTAGATGCAAAGTATTTTTTAGTACCTGTTTCGTTTACCCGCGATTTATTGAGTTACACCAATGAGGTTACCTCCTTGGAGGTGTTTCTGAGGCCTGAGTTTGCTGAGGCAGATATGCAGCCCAATATAAGGCAATTGATGGGCGAAAAATTTATCGTTAAGAATAAAGTAGAGCAACATGAACTGCTTTTTAAAATTATGAAATCAGAAAAATGGGCGGTATTTTTCATTCTTGTTTTCATTCTCATTGTTGCCTCTTTCAATGTGATAGGTTCATTAACCATGTTGATTATCGATAAGAAAAAAGATATAGCCATACTCAAAAGTATGGGTGCCTCTATGCAATCGATTAAAAACATTTTTTTGTTGCAAGGTATGCTGATATCATTTAGAGGAGCAGCAGCGGGCATCATCACCGGATTATTGATTTGCTTGATACAACAGCAGTTTGGTATTATTGGGTTGGGGTCCGAAGGCACTTTTGTGATTGATGCCTATCCTGTAAAAGTAGAGTTGCTTGATATGCTCTATGTATTGCTTGTGGTCATGATCATTGGCTTACTTGCCTCTTTAATAGCTTCAAAAAATATTTCCAGAATTGAGGAAGAAGGGCTTGCTGCTATTATCAAGCAAGATTAATTTTAAGTTGCTGTAACTTATTTTTATTTCGTTCGTCATAGTGTGAAATTAAACCTTAAAACCATGAAACTAACAATTCAAAACCTTTCTAAGACTTATGCCAACGGTACAAGGGCTTTGCATAATATTAACCTTGAAATTCCTACAGGATTGTTTGGATTATTAGGTCCCAACGGTGCTGGTAAATCATCCTTGATGCGAACCATTGCAACACTGCAAGATGCCGATACCGGTTCAATCATGCTTGACGATTTAGACATTATGAAGAATAAGCAGGAAATGCGTAAGCAGTTAGGTTATTTGCCACAGGAATTTGGGGTATATCCAAATATTTCGGCCGAAGATTTACTCGATCATTTATGTGTTTTAAAGGGTGTTGTAAACAGGGGAGAAAGAAAGGAGTTGGTAAAGGCACTATTGAGCCAAACTAATTTATATGATGTGCGCAAAAAAAATGTAGGTGGATATAGCGGAGGTATGAAGCAAAGGTTTGGCATTGCGCAGGCCTTAATTGGCAGTCCGCAAGTAATTATTGTTGATGAACCAACAGCAGGGTTGGATCCTGCAGAGCGAAACCGCTTTTTAAATTTACTAAGTGAGATTTCTGAGAAGGTCATCATCATTTTTTCTACTCACATTGTAGAGGATGTAAAGGAACTTTGCACCAATATGGCGGTAATCAATAAAGGAGAAGTGGTTGCAAAAGGTAATCCGCTTGATTTAATTGAGGTTTTGAAAGGTAGGGTATATCGTAAAATTATTGATAAGCATGAGCTTGCTCAGCATCAGCAAAACTATCGTGTAATTTCTACGCGCTTAATTGCAGGCAAAACAGAAATTCATATCACAAGCGAAGATGCTCATTCGACTTTAGGTTTTGAGCCTGTTGCCCCTGCTTTAGAAGATGTTTATTTTGATAAAATTGTTTCTTAACCTAAACTCACCTTTACGATGTTAATAAAAGTACTTTTATTTGAGCTCAGATATAGGCTCAATCGACCGGCTACTTATATCTATTTTGGGTTGTTATTTTTTATTGCTTTTCTATTCATAGCTACCGATGTGGTTTCGATAGGTGGGGGGCAAGGAAATGTAACAATAAACTCTCCGTACACCATTAATCAGGCCATAGTTATATTGAATTTATTTGCGGCAATGATATGTTCTGCCATTATGGGTGTGCCTGTATACCGCGATTTTGATAACCGCTTTCATGAAATACTATTCACCAGTCCATTAAGTAAAAATGCGTATTTAATTGGCCGATTTTTAGGGTCATTAATCATTACCTTATTGGTGATGTCGGCCATGCCTTTAGGCATCATGATTGGTTCGCTAATGCCATGGATTGACCCCGAGCAACTTTCACCATTTAATTTGAGTGCATACACACAGCCATTTTTAACCATAGTGCTGCCCAATACATTTTTTATGGGAGCTATTTTCTTTATGGTTGGAAGTTTAACCAGAAATATTTTTGCCATTTATGTGCAAGGAGTGATGTTCCTCATTTTGTATTTGATATCGAATACGCTAACCGGTAATTTAGATGATAAATTGCTTGCTGCCTTACTCGACCCAATGGGCATTAATGCTTCATCAGAAATTACCAAATTTTGGACCCCGGCACAGCGCAATCAATTTATCATTCCGCTTCAAGGAGCGCTTTTATACAACCGCTTGCTGTGGATTGCCATTGGCAGTGTTATTTATTGGGCCGGATACAAATTTTTTAAGTTTAACACCCTTCCTCTTTTTTCATCAAAGAAAAAGCCGCAGGTTGTTGCTGAGGAACCTTTGCATAAACTTGATTTGCCACCTGTTCAAAAGCGCTTCGATACCAACAGTGCACTTAAACAGTTTTGGAAAATATTCATTTTCGAAGCTAAAATGATGTATCGAACGCCAATTTTTATTGTCTTGGTTTCATTAGGCATCATCAACGCGGTTGCCAATATTGCGCTTGATACGGAAATGTATGATATATCAACCTTTCCGGTTACAGGAAAAATAATTCAATATGCAGTAGATTCTTTTCAATTGTTTTTCATCATCATTATTACCTTTTATACAGCCGAATTGGTATGGCGCGAACGCTCAAATAAAATTAATCAAATTGCCGATTCATTGCCTGTTTCCAATCAAACTTTATTATGGGCTAAGTTGTTTGGGATGATAGGTTTATTGGCGGGCATCAACCTAATGATAATTATCGTTTGTGCATTGATTCAGTTTTTCTCGGGGTACTCAATATATGAGTTTTCGGTATCATTTAAGTACATTTACTTGTATATTTTACCTACTCAAATTTTTATGGTCATGTTTGCTTTTTTTGTGCATGCCTTGGTCAATAATAAATTTTTCGGGCACGCTTTGGTCATACTCACCTATATCATCAATATAGCTCTTGAAAGCAATGGCTTTGAAAATAATTTATATCGCTTGGGTAGCTCACCATATCTCACGCTAAGCGATTTGAATGGATTTGGACATTTTCTTGCAGCTGCTCAATGGTTTAATTTGTATTGGCTATTGATAGGGCTGTTACTGATTGTTTTTACAGGATTGTTTTGGATGAGAGGAACCGATACCAGCCTTGGTATTCGTTTGAAATTGTGCGCTCAACGGTTTAATAAAAGTACCGCTGCTGCTATAACTCTGCTTGTTATTTGTGCTGTTACATGTGGCGCATATACCTATCATCAGATTGCCCACAAAAATTTATTTCTACAAAAGAACGAGAGTCGACAATTTTCAGCACGCATGGAA
>JBILUU010000335.1:0-3603 GCA_044370815.1 Bacteroidia bacterium | reverse complement strand
GTCGTTGTTTTAGAATATCCGATAACGATTTGCATGCAAGCGATGGGCGCGATACCGAAGCACTGAACTGCAAACCTATCACAAATTTATAAAAGAAATACGAACTTCCAAATTAGCACTGAAACAGCGGCTATCGCTTGCATGCTGTTAGCACCAGTAATTTTACTCCATGGTTTTAAATTCTTTTTTTCGTCCAATTAATTTATATGTAATTCCAAAAGTCAAAAGTTGAGCTTTCCATACCATAAATGATTTCGCTGAACTATCTTCAATTAAATTTGTGCCTCCAAAATAATAATTTCCATTAAAAGCTAATTTGTCTGATTTTTCGAAAACTATTCCAGCGCGTAGGCCATAATCCAACTTATTAATTCCAAGTTTCTTTGACTGATTTTCAAACTTAGAGGTGCTTCCATTGATTACTGCATATCCTTTCTCTTTTCCTCCGCTGGCCAATGCATAATGCGTCTGAATGCCTATATTAAAATTCATTTTATTATAATTATAACCAAGATAAATCGGAAAACCCAAATTATAAATTCGTCTATTATAATAAGCTTCTCCTTTATCCCCGTTTAAATTTCCATTTATGTCTGTATTAAAAATTGTCATTCGTTCTCTTCCCAATATTGGTATAAATAACAATTCAGTCCCAAGTGTATACTTTTCTGTTATTTGAAAGATGTAGTAAAAACCAATTTGTCCAGATGGCATTGGATAAAACTTTTGTTCTACTTGCTGTTTCGAAGATAATTCAGTTCTTGTCGTTAGATAGCTTAAACCAACATTAGTCTTTAAACCAAAGCTATGCTGTCCAAAAGATGTGAGTGAAAATGTAAAAATGGACAATATTGAGAATAGTTTTTTTGTCATAAATTATTGGTGCTAACGATTTGCATGCAAGCGATGGGCGCGATACCGAAGCACTGAACTGCAAACCTATTACAAATTTATAAAAGAAATACGAACTTCCAAATTAGCACTAAAACAGCGGCTATCGCTTGCATGCTGTTATGTATAGTGCCCCACACCATCATTTATTTCTGCCCAACAAGTCTGGTTTTGTCGTCTCCTAATTGCTTTTTAATATAAGCTTTCAATTCCTCAAAAGTCATATTTTCGGTTTCAGAACTTATTTTGTCCCGAATTTCTCTCATCATTTTCACAGCGTCAAACTGCTTTTCTTTTTTATTCGTTTCCATATTTTACAAGGTCTTTAGGGCTTCTTATTTCTATCATTGAATATCCAAGTCGCAAATTAACGGAATTGTAACCCTTAATTCTATCAAGATTTACGATATGTTTAAAATTCCAACTTGCTAACACATCAACTTTATTAAGTGTCGCTAATGCGATGTGTCTGCAATCTTCCACACTGGTCTTTCCAACAACCTTTTCTGTTATATATTGGTCTGCTAAAAAGATTGCTTCCTCTGTCAATTCAACCCTCTGAAAGCTGTCTGCAGAATACTTTAATAAATGTTCTTTCACATGCAAGGGTGCTTTTATTAATTCTAAGTCTAATAAGTCAGAAACTACAAAGATGATTTCGCCCCTTTCAAGTCGTTCAAAAAGCATAATCGTAGCCTCCTTGAACTCCTCATCAAAGTAGCCGCCAACTATTGAGGTGTCTATGTATATCTTTTGTTTCATTTTCGTTTCCTGTAACAAAGATAATAATAAATAAATACTTTGTCAAAATACACAAATTTCAAAGGGCATTATACATAACGATTTGCGGCTAAAAGATGTTGGCGCTTTTGAAGCAAAAATTATCCTTTGAAAACCACACTTCAAATGTAAAACAAATTTTCATTAGAAGCAGAATGCAGCCAATATATTTTAGGTGCTGTTATTGGCTGTGCGAGCCACGCTTAAATGCTCAATATTTATTTGAAATCATTTTGTCCAATCTTCTAAATTGATTCCTTTAATTCGTATAAATTCACGGGTATTGTTAGTTACCATAATTAAATTGTGTGTAACCGAAGTCACTCCAATCAAAATGTCAAAGTCGTCAATCGGAGTTCCTGCTTTTCTTAACCGTGCCTTTTCTTTTGCGTATAAGTCGAGTGAATGGAAAATTGGTACAACTTTTATTCCTGATACAAAGTTGTCTAAAGCGATTTGATTCTTTTCCTTTCTCTCACTATTTTCTACTCCAAACTTTAATTCTGCAAGTGTAATTTCTGAAATAAAACAATTGTCTATTTTTACTTTTTCAAACTTTTTCTTAAGGTCGTAATTACCTTTTATAAAAAAAATACAGGTATTGGTGTCAATTAAATACTTTTTCAAAATTCTTCAATTTGGCGGTTGGAAGTCCTACTGTTACGAATTTCAGCAATTATTTCATCAGAAGATTGCTTTGATTCCCATGCACCATAGGATTTATAAAATGAATTTTTTCGCTCTCCAATGTCAGCCTTTAAAGATTCTGTTAGTTTGGAAATTAGGTCAAGCTTGTTGTTTGCACTTAAATTGTTTAGTAACTGAAGATAACCATCAATAAGGGTCGTATTTATGTCAATAGATTTCATAGTAGTCTTGGTAAATTTGTTATGCAAATATAAAAAAATAAGTCGTAATTCAACTGTCAAAGTCTATTAAATTAAATGAAAGTAGTTTAAATTATTGTTGTAGAGTTGAAGTCCAAAATTTAATGGGCGCATTGCCAATAACGTTTTGCAGCTACCCGAAGGGCGGGACTTTTACCACAAAACTTGATTTGAAAAACTAATGTTTGATTAACCACAAAACTGTCTTTGGAACACGAAACCCCGCCTTTTGGGTAGGTGCTGTTATAGCCAGTGGTTTTTGTCCTCCGTCCTTGCAAACCATTGTCAACACTGCGTTTCACTGTCTTTGTCGTGTCGGGTTGTGCGGTTGGGTATTTTTTATTTTCAGAAGGGGAGGAGATTTTTTTTAATTCAATTTTGTCTACGTGGGAAAGGTGGAAGCTCTTTTGCAAGCTTTGGTCTGTGCTTGGGCTTGTGCGGCTTGCAAATGTGCTTACACCTGTGCGATGGCATTTAACTAATTCCCTTTTCATTACTGAATTTTAAAATTATTTCGTCTTCTGGTAATTCGTTTTTAAATAGTTTGTAGTTCACAATTGCTCCTGCGATATGGTCTTCGGCAACCTGTCTAAAGTTTGAAAATTCAACTTCTTTTTCGCCTTCGTTTTTATGTTTTAATTTGTTTCGGGTCTTGTTACGGTCAGAAATAAATTGTCGTTGAATGTCGTCATAATATTGCTCTTGCTCTTCTTCGGTCAACGTTGTTAAGTCAATGTCTCCGTTGGGAATGAAATGAGCAATTAAAAACGCTGCATCGTCTGCGTAGTTATATTTTACTGGTCTGCCGAGTTGTCTTGAATACTTTTCGTCTGAAAGTTTGCCTAATATTTCTTCGGCTGCTGCTCCTAAAGTAATTGATGAAATGTAGCTTTTGTCGTAATACAAACGAATAGCATCACGCAATTGAATAATTGCAATATTCTTTTTGCTGATGGTTTTCTTATCGTTTGATTTCCTATTTCTCATTTGTCCAAAATTCTGCTAAGAGTTCTGCTTGGTCTAAAACTTTTGTTACTGAAACATT
>JBILUU010000334.1:0-3608 GCA_044370815.1 Bacteroidia bacterium | reverse complement strand
ACTACTTTTAACCATTTTCAATAGAAATAAAAGCGTATTATACTATTCCTTCTGCTTCACAAACCTATGCTACACAGTAGAATGATGATCATCAGACAGCGTTGATACTATAATTTTTTCTGAGGCAGCATTCCTTGTTCCTGATTGTATTTCCTGGGCTAATAATTGATATGTTTAAGTTATTAAATAAAACGTACCGCGCAGCCATATATTGTGCTCCACTATTGTTGTTAATCGTTCGGAAAGCAACTGAATTAATATGATCGTCAACAAAAAATATTTGCTTATCATCAAAGGATGCATAATAGTATAGCGCAGGATTAGTTGCTTGGGCTTGCATGTGATGCAAAGCAATAAGCGAGGCAAAGGCAATGGTCAGCGTAATTTTTTTTCATGGTGGGTATTTTTAAGATTAGCAAGAATAATTCATTGTTGTTTAAATAAACAAACGAAGATGAAAAAGTAAAAGTGACAGGCCTAGAAAAAATTTATATTGGATCAATAAAACAAGTCATGACTGAACTATGCCAAAAGCAACATTCAGTAATAAACCCAGATTACACATTAAAAATGCTTAAACGCTAAAGAATGTGCAATCAATCTTTATCAGGCAATCTCAAGTAGAATAACTTTCATTTATTTTCCGGCCCACCCATCGCTCAGCCCCTGCTTGATATCGGGATAGGCGTGTAAAATAAATAAAACCGTGGCAATGACCGAAAGTGTTTTCCAATGTTTAAGTATTAATTGTTTGAGGTCGCTTATTAGTTGCTTCATTTTTTAACTTACTGATAAAACTATATGCTAAATTGGTTCGTTCGATAAAATTCTGTTGTAGCTTGTTCGCTTTGAAAGCCAGGGATATCAATCAACTAAAAAATACCCTTCATCACATCAACTCCAATGGCATAACCATAAATTTTACCTTTAGCATCTTTATAAATTCTAATCTTATTGCAAGCTCTTCCTAAATTGATTGGGCTCCATGTTTTACCGCCATCCTTTGTTTCATAGCCGCTTTTCATTGTTCCAACAAAGCCATGATTTTCATCAATAAACCCAACACCAAACTCTCGTGCTTCGGCATCCTCAACAAGATTAATCTCTTGCCAAGTTTCGCCACCATCGGTTGTTTTGGCAATGCGTTGTTGTTTCACGTTTGCATCAGGGTTATAGGATTGAATGGTTACGTAACCAATTTTTTCGGTAGGAAAAGATGCCTTCCAAGTACATTCAAATGGACGATTTGATTGAAATACTTTCTTCCATGTTTTACCGCCATCAATTGTTTTTAGGATAAGCGCATTCGACACCTCCATGTTTTCATCACTGGCGGCACAGGCAATACCCGTTTGTTTATTAAACATCTTGATATCAAAAAGCATTTTGCAATCATCGTTCATACTCTTTGAAGTCCATGTTTTACCGGCATCATGCGACACCATCATGTTAGCCGGAGCACCCACGCGACCAACACCATAGATATGAATTTTGTAATCTGTTTTACCATGATTAATGAATTGCTCTTTTACAATATCCATGGCACACAATCCCTTCACATAAGGCCCCTGATAAGCAACCGGATTCCATGTTTTTCCACCATCATTTGTACCATATAAAGGAATGGTATCGGTTACATTTGGAAAATAATCGGTACCCACTGTTCCAGCGAATCCAACTAAACTGTCAATGAAGGCAATACATCTAAAGAAAGTTCCCTTCTTTTCTAATTGCTTTTCCCAACTTTTACCTGCATCCTTTGTGTGGTAAATAGTGCCATACCCATTTACATACCAACCTTCATTTTCATTAATAAAAGTGATATCGTCTTGCTTACCCGGATATTTTTCGGTAGTAAGCTTTACCCAACCTTTATCAGTTACAGCAGATTCATTGCTTTTTGAAATTACACTGTTACTCCATTGCACAGCGCTTTTGCCTACTTCAAAATTATACTCATCAAACAATTGCTGATACTTACCTTCAGCAAATTTATTGTAGGCCTCTTGCATGCTGCCTGATTGAGCAAAAAAATGATCTGTTTTTGGGAAAGTAATTATTGAGGCATTGCCGGGGTTAAAATGATTAACCGTATTTACAATTTGCTCGTGCGCTGCTTTTGAAAATGCCTGAAAATCTGACTCGCCATATTGTACTAACACTTTTGCCTTTGTATTTTTCCAATTTTCGAGTAAGGGATAATCTTGTATTTGTCGCCAATACTCTGCATTACGGTCATAAATCTTTCCTTTACCGTCATATTGCCATGTAGCACGCAACAAACTATCGGCAAGAGGGTCTTTTGCTATATCCTCCAATTTTTCTTTCTTAACAAAAAAACGGTAATTCAAATCATACTGCTCTAATACCGACTTTTCCACCTCAATAGGATTCATGCCTGCAAGCGCATTTTGCAAACGATACATTTCAAGTTGATATTCGAACCACGACATAGCCAATGTGCCAAAAACAACAACACCTGCTACCTTATGTTTGGCAGAAATAGCAGGAGCAACAATACCACCCATAGAATGTCCGAAAATAAAAACCTGATTGGTATCAACATAGGGCAACGATTTCAACTTCTTTAAACCAACTTCAAAGTTCTCTATTTCATCAAGTAAATTACACGACTCGCACTTTGGCGTATTTTTACTATCGCCAAGCCCACTTTTTTCGATGCGCAGCGTTACATATCCTGCATCAACGTATGCATCCACAATTCTTTTATAAGGATGATTATTGCTTAACTCATCAATGCTACTGCAAGTATAGCCCGGTATAAAGAGCATAGCCGGCATCTTTTCTTCTTTAAATGGCTTATTAATAATAACACGCAATTGTCCTCCCCTGTAAGCTGCTTCATCATAAATCACTTTCGAATTATCATCAGTTTCATAAGGTCTACCAACTGCCTTAGCTTTGAGCGTCATTTTTTTCTTCCCACGTAAAACTTGCAGTTGCACTTCCTTGCCCGGAGAATAGGTAAGAAACTCGTTAATAAATTCGTCATTAGAATTAAACGATGACTGACCTACTTGCTGAATGATATCGTTTTCCTTCAATTTTAATTCCTGTGCTGTTCCCCGCAAAACGCGCAACACCTTGCAACCTTTAATTCCATTTTCGTTTATATATTCAATTTGTGCACCAAATAGTGCCTTTCTTTCAAGTTGAGCATTTGCTCTTAATGAAATGATAATTAAAAAATAGACTATTAACTGTTTTTTCATAAAATGTATTTTACTGCAAAGAAATGCAAGAGATAAAAAAATGTGTTGTCAAATATTGCTAATTTTATAAAGATCATGCAACATCAACAGTTCAAATTATACCAATTGCATTTATTTTTTAGTCCAATTAAAAAATAAATATGCAATGGTTAATGCCGATACTACTTGAAAATAGTCCAATAAGGTTAAGCCGTAATTGGACTAAATTGAAAGTGTAATCGGTATTAACCCGAATTAATCAGTAGAAGTTACGTATGTAACGTACTACTGATTTTATGAGGGCAATCCCGCTTAGCAGGTGTTTTCAATCCATTGAACCAATGGATTGAATTACAGCTGTTTTAGCGATTCCGCATTTTCTAATGCGGAATTTGG
>JBILUU010000333.1:0-3618 GCA_044370815.1 Bacteroidia bacterium | reverse complement strand
TAATTAAATTTAGCTCATTAATTTCAAAATCGGGAGCAATTCTGTATCGGTAGTACTGCACAAGTACTAAAGCAATAGCAAAGGCTATAAGCAGATAACCTGAAGTTTTTTTTGTCATGTTAAAAATGAACTGATAGCTATTCTTGTTTGATGCCTACTACAGCATGATAGAGTGTTTCATACATGGGTAGTATTTTATGGATATCAAATTTCAATGATTGTTCGTAAGCCTGTTGCTTAAATTTGATTAATGTATTGTCATCTGACAATATTTTTATGGCATTGTTTGCCATATCATCTACATCTCCAACCTCGCTTAAATAGCCGCTGATACCATGTAAATTAACCTCCGGAATTCCGCCTGTATTGCTGCTAATTACAGGTACATGACTTGCCATTGCTTCAAGCGCTGCCAATCCAAAACTTTCGGTTTCGGAGGGCAATAGGAATAAATCGGCAAGCAATAAAAGTTCCTCGGGGCTAATCACTTTGCCCAACAACTTTACATCATCACAAGTATTTAATTCTCTGCATAGGCGCTCAATATGATTCCTTTCGGGCCCATCGCCAATGAGTAGGAGCTTGGCAGGAATTTTTTTTCTTACCCGATCAAACACTTGCAGCACATCTTCAATCCGCTTTACTTTTCTGAAGTTTGAGATATGCATCAGAATTTTTTCACCATTGGGCGCATAAAATGCCTTGTGTCTTAATGTTTCTTCAGGTTGATTTTTTTGGTAAAGCTTATCATAATCTTCTATACATACAAAGTTTGGTATCACATGTATGGGCTTGCGCACACCAAAATGTTTATACGTATCTTGTTTTAAGCTTTCTGAAACAGAGGTAATGGCATCGCTTTGACTGATAGCGAAGGTAATAACTGGTTCGAAAGAAGCATCTTTTCCAACAAGTGTGATGTCGGTACCATGCAGGGTAGTAATAAAAGGAACTTTACGTCCTTTGCTTGCCAAAATTTGTTTGGCCATATACGCAGCAGAGGCGTGTGGTATGGCATAATGTACGTGCAGTAAATCGAGATTTTCATAAAGTGCCACATCCACCAATTTGCTCGCAAGCACCAATTCATAGGGCTGATAATCAAATAAAGGATAATTGCTCACCGCCACTTCATGGTAAAAGATATTCTCAGAAAAATAGTCTAAACGCACGGGCTGACTGTATGATATAAAATGAACTTGATGCCCTTTTTTAGCCAATGCCTTACCCAATTCAGTGGCAACAACACCACTTCCTCCGAAAGTTGGATAACATACGATACCTATTTTCATTTGATTGGTTGAGATTATTGGTGATGAATTCAATGCAAAGGTAGGTAATTTTATTAATCGTGATTACTGAATCATATTTCTGAAAGTGAGATTAATGCGAGGTGTTGTAATTTTGGCCATAGCCGGCAACTGATGTTTCCAATGAGTTTGTATGCTGCCTTTCATGAGCAATATGCTTCCGCTTTCGAGCATAAGAGTTAGGTTATTCTTTTTTTCGTTGTGACGGAACATAAATTTTCTTTCGGCACCAAAACTTACCGAGGCAATTGTTCCATTGGGAACAAGCTCGCGCTCATTATCGCTATGCCAGCCCATACTTTCTTTGCCATGATGATATAGGTTAAGCAAGCATGAATTGAAGGTTTCGCCACATATTTTTTCAATTTGATTTTTCAAATTCAATAGCTCTGTTGTCCAAATTGAAGCTTGTTTCAATTGATGAGAGTATACGTAAGAAAAGTGATTGTCACCATACCACGCAACCTTTCGAGCGGTAATAATTTTTTTTCCAAACATGATCAATTCATCATGTTCCCAAGGGATTTGATGCAACAGCAATTGGTACCAATTGGCAACTTCTTCGGATGTAAAAACCGGTCCGTAGTAATACAGTTCACCATCAAACGGTAGTAAATTATCAGTGAAATTGCGATTGAAAAGTTGCATTAAAACAGCGTTTAAAACAGTTCAGCCATCATGCAACGTGCACTGCCTCCTCCAATTTTTTCTATATGTGAAATACGCACAGGCAGGAGCTCATGATGCACTTGTAAAGCATTAATTTGATGGGCATTTAACGAGTTGAAAGCGGTTTGGGATAAAATGAAGAATACCTTGCCTATGCTATTTTTTAGGCAAAGCATGTTGCCGGCAAAATGCTCCATCTGATATCGACTAATTTCAATCACTTGTTTGTTGGTTTGGGTAAACATATCAGTAAGTTGATGCCGGTAGGCTGCATCAATTGCTTCGAGGCAAATCACAACCGCATGCGGACTCAATGCCATAACCACATTGGTATGATAAACTGGTTTTCCTAATCGGTCGGAGGCTTCAAAGTGAATGACCTTTATGCCTGTTTTTTTCTCAAAAATATTTAATGCTGCTGATGATGTGCGCGGAGATATAGCTGCATAAGCAATTGCATGATCATGATCAATTACTAAACTGCCTGTACCCTCAAGAAAAATATCTTGCTGCTCCAACTCACTTAAATCAATTATTTTTTCCGGTTGCTTAGCAACCATAGCAATAATATCCTTTCTTCTTTCGGTGCGCCTGTTATGATGTAACATGGGATATAAAATACAAGTGCCATCAGGATGCGTGCTGAACCAATTATTTGGAAAAACAGCATCCGGCTTTATTGGCAGGGCAGTATCATTTGCAATCAATATATCAATACCATGAGCAGTAAGCAAGTGGGCCATGCCATTAAACTCGTCAATCGCTTGAGTACCATTATTGGTGGCTTCCATCTGCTGAAAGCTATTGGTTTGCGCTGTTTCTTCGTTGTATCCGAAGTTGGCAGGTTTAATCATTAATATACGCTTTGCAGGCCACATCAAAAAGTTGTTAAATGTTCAAATAATTCTTTCACCGGAAGCCCCATGACATTGAAATAGCTCCCCTCAATTTTTTCAACACCCACCAAACCAATCCAGTCCTGTGCGCCATAGGCACCTGCTTTATCGTATGGCTTGTAATGGGTAACATAAAATTCAATTTCTTCACTTGTAAGTGCTTTAAAGGTAACTGCAGTGCGCACATAAAAGGAGTCTTGCTTGGAAGATGAAGTAATACTTACTCCTGTAAACACCTCGTGTTGTCTGCCTGAAAGTTGGTTGAGCATATCACATGCTTCTTTGAAATCAGCAGGTTTGTTAAGCGCTTTGTTATCGAGCCAAACAATGGTATCTGCGGTAATTAAAATATGATTTTCAGAAAGTGATTTGATGAGGTGATTTGCTTTGAGTTGTGAAAGGTATAGTGGAATTTCGTGAGCCACCAATGATGAAGGGAAATGTTCTTCGATATCGGCAGTTACAACCTCAAATTTAAAACCAGCTTCTTTTAAAAGTGTTTGCCTGCGTGGTGAAGCTGAACCCAACACAAGGCGTTGAATGGTAAGTTGAGGAAGCATTTTAGTATATTAACAGATAATAATAGATACCACTGTATGCCACACCAAACAACATAATTATTTTAATGGTTCGGCTAGCAAGATGAAACTGAGCGGGTGTTGAGGCCTTATTTAACTGATATAAAAACCAGGCAAATCCACCTTGAAAGCATATCAGGAAGTAAGTGAAAGAAATTTTATCGG
>JBILUU010000332.1:0-3619 GCA_044370815.1 Bacteroidia bacterium | reverse complement strand
ACGGTGTTAGATGAAGCATCTGGAAATGAACCGGTGCTAATATCGGGTTGTGCACAGTTTACTGGTAAAGAATCGATCAGCTGTTGCAGCGGAGAAAATAAATATACTGTTTCACCATTCGAATCAATTTTAAAATTGGTGTGCAGTCTAAGATTAGTATCAACAGTTTCAAAGGCCGTAGTTACTTGTGAGTACGACACCAACTTCATCGAAAAATCAATGTAATCGTATACTGTCCCGGGATCGGTTCCTGCTACATTAAACGCAAGCGAATTGATTGGCCCCGCAGTTAGTCCAGCAGCAAGCAATTCTGCAGCAGGAAATAGCATTTGATTTTTAGCAGCCCAATACCAATTGCCATATGGTGCAGGATAGTCGTATGGTGAGTTCTGAGAAGTGCTATCGCCAATTATTACGTTGTTAAATCTTATGTCGGGTCTCAAGGTTGATTTGTAGCCAAAATCAGCTTGGCAGATATTTGGACTGCCATCTTGAAAATTAAAAACGCTTGAAAAGTAGGGAGTGGTATTTAGCTTAAATACAGAGTTTACCGTATAGCCGGTTGATACATAGGAGCATGTATTGAGTAAAATATTAGATACCCCATCCCAAATAAAAGGTGTTGATAGCTGATGATTATTCCAACCAACGAAAGGATTATAATTTGTTTCATTGAGCACATTTACGAAGCCCGATATGGGTTTACGATCCTTGCCACTACAAAATACAATCATGTGCTCACCGGGTTGCATCACAATATTAGGGAAAGTCCATTTTTGTGGCATACTCAAATCATCGGTAAGCGCATAATTGTTTAGGGAAAGTGACGTGCTTCCTGAATTATAGAGTTCAATCCAATCAGGATATTCATCATCCTCATCAGCAATGGCAGCATAGTTTTTATTTGATCCTTCATTGATGACCAATTGTGCTCGTGTGTCAAAGGTTAAAACAACAGCGTAAATAATGAAAGCAAGTTTGAATTTATTGACCATAAATTGTTTGTATTGAAGCCATAATAATACAAAATAATTTTCAGGCTCCCTTTTTTTAGATCTAAAACCCGTTAAATCATCGGTTTTCTTTGCTAATCAAGTTCAATACCCGATGAAGGTATTTATACCAAGAGCAAATCTATTGCAGTCCAATTCTTAATCAAAATTCGCATTATAAAATTCGGAATCGCTAGAGCAGCTGTAATTCAATACTTGTTCAATGAATTGAAAACGCCTGCGCAACGGGATTGTCCTCATAAAATGAGTAGTTTAGCAGAAGGGCACCCTCTTTTTATCAATTCGCGTTTAAAAATTAAAAATACTACTAAAGTAGTAGAGATGATAAAATTAAAAGTATAATTTTGAACGTTCAAAAACCATCCTAATCTAACCGCCTTAAAGCATGTTTTTTTGATTATGGTGGGTGTTGATTGATGAACAAGAGATTGAACTATTTGATGGCTCTATGGTTTTTATAAGTAATAATAATACAATGTAAAAATTAAAAATATTTTTTTCAAATTTATAGACAGATGAAACATTTACTTACTAAAAATTTAAAATCATGCTCCATTTTGCTGGCGTTTATTTTCTGTCAACTTTTTCAAGATTCACATGCACAAGCACCTGCATGCGATCCCAATGGGAATGTTATCATCTTTACCAATTACGATGGAGGAGAGTTAAACATCAACATTGATCAAAATATTCCTAATTTAAAAATAGGAGTATGTACTTATGAACCCGTGCGTATTACTATTAGCGGTCCATTCAGCAGTAATGTTGCACAGGTGATGTATGCAGGATTTAATTCGGTACAAAACAACAATAATTGCAACATAGGGAATTTTCCGACCAGTATTGTGGGTGTGCCTCCGGCCAATCAGGTAATACAAACTATTCCACCCGTAACGCTTAACAATCCTAACGGATACAACTTCGGAATTATTTGTGCTTACAGTTGTAACACAGGCTCAAATCAAGGTGGTTGCAATACAGTAGATCAAATAGAGGATTATTTTATGACGCAGTTTGGTGGAACACTCTACTCTTTGAATGCTCAATATTGTTGCTGGTTGAATAGCAATATATATAGTGTTGCAGCGCTATCAGGACAGTGTTGTGCTTCTGGTAATGGCAGTGCTACGATAAGTTACAACGGGCAGCCATTTTGTGCCTCTATTACACAACCTCAATCTGTCACATTAAGTTCTTCTGCTTATGGAACTTATTCTGCTTCTCCGGTTGGACTTAGCATTGATCCAATGACAGGTGCTGTGCTACCTTCGGCTAGCTTACCCGGAACTTATACCGTTACTTTTTCAATGCCTGGCTGTCCAACCACAACAGCCACCACCACCGTGCAAATAAGTAATTCTCCTACCGCAACCATTGCCTACGCAGGACCATACGCTGTATCAAACACATCACCTCAAGCTGTTGTTATCACGGGCAGCAGTGGGGGCACATTCACTTCTTCTCCTGCAGGATTAAGTATCAATCCAGCCACAGGGGCTGTTACTCCATCACTGAGTTTGCCGGGCACGTACACAGTTACCTATACCATACCTGCTAACCCACCTTGCCAGGGATTAACCACAACGGCTACAGTGGTTATTACAGCTGCTTCAAATGTTTGCGATCCCAATGGTAATCTAATGATTTATTCGAACTACGATGGTGGTATACTCAATATTAACGTTGACCAAAACATCCCTAATCTTAAGCTAGGGATATGTACCTACGAGGCGGTACAGGTAAATATTACAGGGCCATTTGTGGGTAATATTACTGAAGTAATTTATGCCGGATTTGATGGAAGCAACAATAACTGCAATACCGGTGTTTTAACAACGGTGATTAACGGTGTGTCTCCATCAATTGTAACAGTTTACTCCAATACTAACAACAATATTGCACCTGCTACTCATTTAGGTGACCCCCTGGCGCCAGGGTTTCCTCCATTGGTGAATTGTATGGTGGGCACTTCAGGATGTGTGAGTAATACAACCGGAGGTGGTAATTCTTCAGAGCAGGTGGTTCAATTCTTTCTTGCTGAGTTTGGTCCGGGTACCTCTTTGTTTGCTCATGTTACTCAGTATGCATGCTTTTCAGGAACTTATCAGGTAAGTACAGGAGGAAACTGCTGCCTGCAAACACCTACAACACCACCCAATCCCATTTATGCAGGAAACGGTACCTACAATTTCATTCTACCGGAAGATACGCTGCTTTGCGGAACGAGTATTACTATTGATTTGTCTGCTTATCCTGTGCTTACCCAACCTCCCACTTATCCGGGCTATGTTTGGAGCGATGGTACAATAGGACCTGTCATCAACATTACACAACCCGGTACGTATTCATTCACTGTTGGCGATTATTGTCATTATGGTTCTAATTTACTCACCGACACCATTGTAGTTTTACCTTGTTGTGTGCAACCACCTGCCCCAACTGTTTCGGGCAATGTTACCTACTGCACAGGCGATATCATTAATCCCATAAGTGCCACACCACAAAATGGAGGCAGTATTACTTGGTATAGCGATGCCGGATTGAATAATGTACTAGCTACAGGCAGTACCTTCACACCAACGCTTAACGCAGGTGTCAATAATTTC
>JBILUU010000034.1:0-13125 GCA_044370815.1 Bacteroidia bacterium | reverse complement strand
TTTAAACGTAAAGCGCGTATTCATTCACAATAAAGGCAATGGCAGTGCAAACGATTCACAAAGTCCCTATCATATTTTAGATACCCAAGAAATAAAAACAACCTGGCATCCTATTGAAAATATAGGTGCGAGTGGGGGGAAGTATTAATTACGTTCGAATATTTAAATATCCAACATGATAAAAAAACTGCTTTTTTCATTTTGCCTTTGCATCATTACATCATGCAGCATTCAAAAGCGACATTATATGCCAGGTTATGATGTGCAGTGGCATCTTCAACAACCAAAGCAAAAGTATGTTGAGGTACAAAGCAAACATGAAAGTATGAGTAGTTTTCCTAAAATTTCTTCGGGCAAACTGACCACTTTCAATTCCATTTCACAATCAATCACAACTCCCAATGTAGAGACTGCGGGTAAGGCATTAAACACCCAAGTACTCCCAGTATCACATACCTTGACCGGGGAAGTCATTAATCAAAAAAAAATATCTTTCAGGCGAATCATCGCAAAAGATGCAGGCATATTTGATGAGCAGCCGGAAAAACCAAAACGAAAAGTAGGTATCGTTACCATACTAGGCATTACGGCAGGCATCGTTGGTAGTTTTATATTTCCTTTGCAATTAGGCATTATGGCCATGTCTTTAGGATTCTTGGGTACCTTATTTTCAGCATTCAACAAAGAAAAGTATGGTCACTTTGGATTGCCACTTTTTGCCATCATATTGGGCTTATTCGATATTTGTTTGCTCATTATTACCATCAATGCTCTCACGGAATTTTTTATTGTGCTTGCTATTTCCTTAATTTTTTTGGTGTTTTTTTTAAAATTAGGTGTATAGGACATTTGTATAAGCATCACCGATAATCTTGGCTTTTGATGCTATACTCTCATCCATGATTGGCATCCTCGCCAAACGTATTTTCTGGTCAACCTTAATGCTAAACATATGCCTAATGATTGCCATTGGCCAATCAACTTCACATTCACAACATTTAACTATCTTATCCTCATTTAACACCTACTCATTTATTTTTTTCCTAAATTTGAAAGCGGCTTTGTAAAACCGTGTTTTAAGCAATGAATAACTACGATTTGCTCATTCAAAAACTGGATGAGTTCATAAGAAAGTACTATAAGAATCAACTGATAAAAGGAATCATTGTTAGTGTTTCCCTGTTGCTGCTTTCATACCTATCTGTTGTAACACTTGAGTTCTTTGGAAATTTTGGCACCACAGTCAGAACGACCTTATTCTACGGCTTTATTGCCTCTGCTTTATTCGTATTAAGTTTTTGGGTAATTATACCACTTTCTAAGCTTTACAAATTAGGAAATATTATTAGTCATCATCAAGCTGCACTTATCATTGGCACCCATTTTAAACATGTTAAAGATAAGCTCATTAATGTGCTTCAACTTAAAGAAAATAACAACAATGAGCCTACGTCCAAAGAATTACTAGAAGCGGCCATCAATCAAAAAATTACTGAGTTAAAACCCGTTCCTTTTACCTCCGCAATCGATTTATCTCAAAATAAAAAGTATCTCAAATTTGCCATTCCTCCATTATCGGTGCTTTTAATACTACTTGTGGCCGCCCCAAGTATTTTAACCGAGGGCACCAAACGTATCGTAGCTCACCAAACCTATTTCGAAAAACAAGCACCTTTTACCTTCAATATCGAAAATCAATCATTGCAAGGTATTCAGCAACAAGATTTCGAAATTAAAATAAAAGTCAGTGGTACCGAAATACCTAATGCTGCTTACATTGAAATAGATAACAATCAATACCGGCTCGAAAAAAAAGATAAACTACACTTTGTATATCTTATCCGAAACCTACCTAAATCAATAAATTTCCGCCTGTTTGCAGATGGTTTTTACAGCAAGCCATACGAGTTAAAAGCATTGCCTAATCCAACATTGGTAAACTTTACTATCAATCTTGTATATCCTGCCTACCTTCAAAAAAAATCGGATCAACTCAACAATACCGGTGACTTGGTGATCCCGGCAGGAACAAAAGTACAGTGGCTGATTAAAACAGAAAACACCAATCGTTTAACAGCAGATTTCAATGGAGAAGTTGAAGAACTCAAGCAAGTGAATGAAAATGAATTCAGTATTACCAAAACATTCACTAAGAATGCCGCTTACAGTTTATTGCCCGCAAATACTTACTTAAAAAGCAACGATGCACTCAATTACAGCATAGAGGTGGTTCCCGATTTATATCCTACTGTAACAGTGGAGGAGAAGCCCGATAGCAATTCAGCCAAACACATTTACTTTAAAGGCGATGTGAAGGATGATTATGGTTTTCACGACTTAACTTTTTGCTACAAAAAAATATCTTCCGACTCCGGTGCAGCTGAATCTAAGGAAGTGCGCATTCCATTGCCCATTAATAAAATGTTGATGCAGGATAACTTCTTTTTCCATTGGGACCTGAATAGAATTGGCATGCAAGCGGGCGACTCATACGAATACTATGTGGAGGTAAGAGACAACGATGCACCTAATGGATACAAATCAGGACGTACACAAACCATGGTGTACAAAGCTCCAACGTTGAAAGAGATTGCCGCTAATGCCGATAAAAGTAACCAACAAATAAAAGAGGAGCTCACAGCAGCCATTCAGCAAGCAAAAGATTTACAGCGAGAAATGAATGAGCTCAACAAAAAGTTGATTGATAAAAAAACACTCAACTTTGATGATATCAAAAAAATGAAGGAATTTTTAGAGAAACAAAAGGACCTTCAAAATCAGATAGAAAATCTCGAAAAGCAGAACAAACAAAATTTTGAGAAACAAAACGAGTTCAAAAATCCGGATGAGCAGCTGCTCGAAAAACATAAACAGCTCGAATAAATTATGAAAAACATCATGACCGATGAAATGAAAGAAAAATTGAAAGAGCTCGAGAAATTATTGCAGCAAATGGATAAAGAAAAAACCCAAGATGCGCTTGAAAAAATGAAACTCGATGCTAAGGACATGGAAAAGGAACTCGACCGTTCGCTCGAAATGTTCAAGAAAATGGAAGTAGAAGAAAAGTTTGATCAGGCCATTAAAGACTTAAACAAGCTTGCCGAAGACCAAAAGAAGTTATCAGAAAAAACCGAAAATAAACAAGGCGAAAACAACGAGCTTACCAAACAGCAAGAGGAACTCAATAAAAAATTTGAAGACCTCAAAAAAGAAATAGATGAAATTGAAAAGAAAAATGAGGCCCTCGAAGATCCCATGAAAATGCCCGACACTGATAAACAGGAAGAGGATATCAAAAAGGATATGCAGGATAGCAAGGAACAGCTCAATCAAAAACAAAACAAAAAGGCATCAAAATCGCAAAAGAGTGCCGCCCAAAAAATGGAGGAAATGAGCCAAAAAATGCAAGAAGCTCAGGAACAAGAACAAGATCAAGGAGAAGATGAACAAGCGCTGCGTCAAATTCTCGAGAATTTATTAGCAGTTTCATTCTCTCAAGAAGAGCTTATGGGTAAAATTAAAACCATCGACAGAACCAATCCGCAATATTTAAAACTCATTCAACAGCAGAAAAAAATAAAAGACGATGCAAGGATGATTGAAGATTCATTGTTTGCACTCAGTAAAAGGCAGCCCAAAATTGAAGCCTATGTGAATCGAGAAATTGCTGACATCAATAACAATATGACAAAAGCCCTCCGCAGCATGGAGGACAGAAATATTTATGAAGCTGGCTCAAGAGGACAGTACGTAATGACAGCCGTAAATAACTTGGCCCTTTTACTCAGCGAATCGCTGAAGCAAATGCAACAGCAGCAGCAACAACAAAAAAATTCTAAGCCGGGTTCAGGCAGTTGTAAAAAGCCGGGTGGCAGCGGCAGCAAACCTTCAATGAGTAAAATGAAAGCCATGCAGGAGCAAATCAACAAGCAAATAGAAAAAATGAAGGAGCAAATGGCCAAAGAAAAAGGGAAAGAGGGGCAAAAAGGTAAAGAGAAAGGGCAAGGCAAACCCGGACAAGGAAACGGTAATATGAGCGAAGGATTGGCAAAACTTGCTGCGCAGCAAGAAGCACTCAGAAGGGAACTGCAAAAAGCTGCCGATAAGATGAATCAGGATGGAAAGCAGGGCAATGGAGGTCTTAAAAAATTGGCCGAAGAAATGGAAAAAACCGAAACCGATTTGGTTAATAAAATGATTTCTCAAGAAACTTTAAGGCGTCAGCAAGAAATTTTAACAAGACTGTTAGAAGCTGAAAAGGCCGAGCGCGAAAGGGAATTAGACGAAAAAAGAGAATCTCAGGAACCAAAAAATGAAATTTTTCGAAACCAAAATCAATTTTTAGAGTATAATACGCTGAAACAAAAAGAGGCGGAGTTGTTACAAACCATTCCTCCTTCATTAAACAAATATTATAAAGATAAAGTAAATGAGTATTTCAACAACTTTAACTAATCCAAAAAATGCGCATGGAATGATTACCGACCAAACACTTAAATTTGCCTCGCGCTATGAAAACCTTGCTATTGCCGAAAAACTAATCAATGATGTAAGTGAGCAGTTTTCCTTACCCGAAGATTATTATGGCAATATTCTTGTTGCTGTTACCGAAGCAGTTAACAATGCTATTCAGCATGGAAATAAATCAAATCCTGATAAAAGCATTGAGCTCTCATTTAGCAAAAGCGACAATAAATTAAACTTTGCCATTAAAGATGAAGGTGAAGGATTCGATTATGAAAACGTGCCAGATCCTACCGATCCTGCTAACATTGAGAAAATTAATGGACGTGGCGTGTTCTTGATGAGACACTTAGCCGATCATGTGGAGTATGCCGATCAAGGTAAATCCGTAACGCTTGAATTTAAACTCGACAATCTGATTGTAGATTAAAATTACATTCGCCTTTGGCAATTTCCAATCAGATTAATTTTTTAAAGGCAGATATTAGCTTCGTTCCAAAGCAAAAAAAACTGCTAAGTCAATGGATAGCGCTTACCATACAATCACATCACAAAAAATTAGGGCAAATCGATTATATATTTTGCTCCGATGAACATTTACTGCAAATGAATAAGCAGTATTTGAATCATCATACCCTAACCGATATCATTACCTTTGATTACAGCAATGAACTAACCGCTGAAGTTGCAGGTGAAATATACATCAGCATCAATCGTGTGCGAGAAAATGCAGAGGTTTTTAAATGCACTTTTAACGATGAATTACACCGTGTGATGATACATGGAGTGCTTCATTTATGCGGCTTTAAGGACAAAACAAAAAACCAAAAGCAAATCATGCGCGCTCAGGAGGACGAAGCAATCAAGTCCTTAAAAAAATTGCAAATTCATCCTTAAATACACGAGCTAATAATCTGCCTCCTAAAAGGAATCATTACAACGCGGTATGATGCTGCATTTGAAGCTTATTTAAACTTTGATAAAGACCACCCTCAATAGACATTAAGCCTTCGTGGCTGCCACTCTCAACAACTGTTCCCTTGTCAATAACAATTATTTTATCCGCATTTCTAATGGTTGATAATCGGTGGGCAATAACAAATGATGTGCGGCCTATCATCAATTTGTCGAGCGCTTCCTGAACAACTCTTTCAGATTCCGAATCGAGTGAGCTTGTAGCCTCATCTAAAATCAAAATTGCAGGATCTTTTAACACTGCTCTGGCAATGGCAATGCGCTGTCTTTGGCCACCCGAGAGTTTAATACCACGTTCGCCCACCACAGTATCGAACTTTTCGGGGAAGCTTTCAATAAAATCAAAAGCATTTGCTTTTTTAGCAGCTTCTTTTATTTCATCAAAAGAAGCATTTGGCTTACCATAAGCAATGTTTTCTTTAATCGTGCCACCAAATAGCAATACATCTTGAGGCACTATTGCCATATTGTTGCGCAAATCGGTAAGGTTGTAATCTTTACAATTTTTGCCGTCAATGAGCAATTGTCCGCTTTCTACATCATAAAATCTAAGTAGTAACCCCACAAGCGTACTTTTTCCTGAACCGCTTGGGCCAACAATAGCAATGGTTTCCCCTTTATTGCTTTCAAATGAAATGTTTTTTAGCACCTGTACTTCTTTGCGAGAAGGATATGTAAATGCTACATTTTTAAAAGATACAATACCTTCAATGCTTGCCTTTTCATTATGTGGCGCACTAATATCAAGAGCTTCGGCTTTTTCATCTAGTATTTCAAATACCCTTTCAACAGCGCCAACTGCTTTTTGTATTTGTGCGTAAAGCTCGGCAATACCGCCAAATGAAGCACCAACAAATGCCGAATACAATATAAATGAAATCAAATCGCCAATTAACAACTGATTTTGAGACGCCAAAACCACACCATACCATATTACAGCCACAATAGCACCAAAAAGGCAAAAGATAATAAATGAGGCAAATGCACCACGGTATTTACCACCCAATATGCCAATTTTAACAATTTCTTCAGTGCTATTTTTGTAACGTTTGTTTTCAAAAAACTCATTAGCAAAAGCTTTTACATTACTTATTCCCTGAAGCGTTTCTTCAATAATTGTATTGGAGTCAGCTATTTTTTCTTGTACCTGCCTGGATGTTTTTCTGATGAAGCGGCCAAATATAACGGCTGCAACTGCAACAACCGGAACAATAGCCAACATTAACAAGGTAAGCTTAGGAGAAATAACCACCAATAAAATAATTCCACCTATAACCAGTATAAACTGTCTCAAAAACTCAGCAATCGTAGTGGTCAGCGTATCCTGTATTTGTGAAATATCTGCCGACATGCGTGAGTTCAGATCTCCTACACGCTTTTGCACAAAAAATGTCATTGGTAAGGTTATTAAATGAGCATAAACGGCACGTCTCAATGATGCCAATGTGTTTTCAGTATAGTTCACAAATAGATACACTCTAAAATAAGAGCATATACTTTGACCTGTAAGCACTAAAATAAGCAACAACCCAATACGATTGATATCTTCAAAATTTTTATTCTCAATTGTTTTTACCAATTTGCCAAGTAGCAATGGAAACAGCAAGGCAGTGGCTCCCGTGAGTAATAAAAATAACAACCCTAAGTAGAGTTTCCATTTGTGTTCACCTATGTACGAAAACAATCTTGCCGTTTGTTTAAGGGCTTCTTTGTTTATTTTAGCTTTTGGTAAATCCTCGGTATCATCGGCATTAAATCCCCTTTTTTTAGCCATAATTAAAGTTTGGTGTGCAAAGGTATGTTATTCAAAATACCAATTGCAATTTTAACCTGAATTAATAGGTTGTATTTACTCATAGACTTCACTAATCATTGATTGCTTTAGATAACTAGGCAACATACTCATAAAAAGGAAATAAGCAGACAATTTTATTTGCCGATATGGTATTTTTATAATGAAAGAAGCTATACTTAACTTAACTTTTCTTGTGAAAAACTTTCTAAAATTAAAAATATTAACTAACATTGCCCAATACAAATCCGTAATCGATAGCGTACAACGTATTAAAACCGCAATGAAAACTGCCACCTCAAAGTTTCTTTCATCTACAGTTATCTTAATTTTCATTTTATTAGCCTCTACATTTCAGGCTTATGCGCAGTTTTGGACAGAAGAATTCGAGCCCGCAAATACAACCTTAGGTAATGATGCGAATGGTTACAATGGATTCAACGGAATGTGGACGGTTACCGACCTCAGTACAGGTGCTGATGCCAATCGTTTTTATGTTAGCTGTACCGAAGCTGGGATGCAGCCAGGGAACTGTGGTGATGCCTGCCCCCTTGTCCCTCAGCCTCCTCCTACACCATACATATATCAAAGTTTACATATAGGAAGTTTACCAGTGGCCCTGATATGTCCTACAGGTGATTGTGGCGCCTCATACAATGCAGGTGACGGGGGATTGGGATTTTTTGACTGTACCACGGATACTAGAGCTGAATCCCCGCAAATTGATTGTTCAGCTCAGTCAAATATAAGTTTAAGTTTTAGTTATATAGAATTTGGCCAGGGCGCTATTGATAATGCCGAAGTTTGGTATTTTGACGGAATCACTTGGGCATTTCTTTCAGATATGCCAAAAACAAATTGTGGCGATGGAGTCGGAGGACCCTGCAACCCTCTTGTTTGCAATGGAACTGTTCAAGGATTATGGACTACATTCAATATTCCTTTGCCTGCTTCTGCAAATTTAAACTCCAATGTTAAAATAGGTTTTAGGTGGGTGAATGATAATGATGGTGTTGGCACCGACCCATCATTTGCAGTAACCAAAATTCAATTAACTGCTTCTGCAGCGGCCAACACCATTACTGCAGGAAACTTAATTGGTCCGTTTTGTGCCGGTGGTACTGCCTCATTGCCTTTTTCAAGTACAGGTATCTTTAATGCTGGAAACAATTACACAGTTGTAATGAGTGATGCATTCGGAAGCTTTGCCAGCCCAACAATTTTAGGCACACTCACAAGTACCGCAAATGTTGGAAATATTCCGCTTAGTTTTTTGGTCAATACACCTGCCGGAACAGGTTATTTAATACAAATTGTATCCGATGCACCGGCCGCTAGTTCACAAATATTAGGACCATTTACGATTGAAGTACCGGTACCGTTGAGTGTTACTACCATTCCCAACCCGGGAACCACTGTTTGTGCCGGTGAGTGTGTTACATTCAGCACCAATGTGGTCAATGGAGGCGCAGCGCCAACCTATCAATGGCAAATCAATGGCGCAAATGCGGCAGGTACATCAACCAACGATACTTACAATTCTTGCGCACTTCAAAACGGTGATGTGGTTACTGTGATTGTGACTTCTAACCTTACCTGTGTCAGCAATTCACCTGCCACTTCAGCCGCACAAACTATGGTGGTTAATCCCACACAAGCTTTTAGTGCTTCACTTACTACTGTTCCAACTCCCTTTATTATTTGCGCTGGAGATCCTATATCATTAACTGCAAACACAGTAAATGGTGGCGCAGCCCCAACATACGCATGGACTGTTAATGGTACGGTAATCCCAACAGCAACTTCACAAACGCTCAACTACACAGGTTCGCCTGTGGCTATTGTTGATGGAACAGTTGTTTGCGCAATTGTTACTACCTCACTCACAGGTTGTGTAACCAATTCGCCTGATACGGTGTGTTCAACAGTTACGGTTGTTGCAGGCACTCCGCCAATAGTAAGCATCACCGCTGATACCAGTGCAATATGTGTTGGAGGCACTGTCACATTCAATAGTTCTTTGATTAATGGCGGAACAAACCCATCTTATCAATGGTACGTGAGCGGTAACCCTGTTCCCGGACCTACAGGAACCGACACTTCTTTCGCCACCAACACCTTGGTTACTGGTGATGTTGTTACCTTGGTTGTTTCCTCTTCTTCAAATTGTCTTACAACTCCAACTGATACATCCAATGCCATCATTATTGATATATTGCCTTTCTTGACTCCTGAAATTGATATTTTACCAACAACAGGTTTATGTCCAGGACAGCTTGTTACCTTTACATCCAACCAAACTGGGGGAGGTAATAATCCTCAATACCAATGGTTGTTGAATGATACCACCATTTTGGGCACCTCAGGAAGTTTAACAGTTAATGCAGCTAACTTTCAAAACGGTGATACCCTTAACTGTATTTTAACGAGTAGCTATCTTTGCTTGCTGCAAGATACAGCTGTTTCAAACGATTACACCATTGAGTTACTTGCCCCTGCTACTTTGGATCTAGGCCCTGATGTAGAGATTCTATATGGCGAGTCATATAAAACTGATCCTCAAATTAATGGCGTAGTGAGTCAGGGTAATTATTTATGGACTCCCGACTCTACACTCAACTGCAATATTTGCTTCAATCCTACTGCTACTCCAACAATCACTACTGATTATGTGATGCAGTATAGAAACTCATTTGGTTGTATTGCCCGAGATACGATTAAAGTTGATGTAAAACCAAATTATGAGGTATTTATTCCTTCAGGTTTCTCTCCGAATAACGACAATATTAACGATATATTTTATGTGAGAGGCCCATATATCAAATCTGTAAATATGAAAATATGGGATCGATTAGGGGGGGTAATTTTTGAATCGCAGTATGCCTATTATGGATGGGACGGCACAAGCCGATACAAGGATGTAAATACAGGAATTTATGTATATTATATAACCGTTCAGTTCCTAGACGGTGTTACTAAAGAATTCAAAGGAAATATTACTTTATCAAGATAATTATCTTATCAAACAAATAAACAAAAGCAGAATGAAAAAAATCTTTACACTTTCGTTAATTTCAGTTTTATTTGCGACATCAGTGCAGGCACAAGATATGCACTTCTCGCAGTATCTGACCTCCCCGTTAAATTTAAATCCAGCCCTTACTGGTGTTATGAATGAGGATATCCGTATTGGATGTAATTACCGAAATCAATGGAAAAGCGTTAGTGCTGAGCCATATAGAACAATTTCTGCCTTTGTGGATGGGACATTGCCTCCGAAAAGAAAAACCAACGACTTTTTTGGTCTGGGATTGGTTTTTAATAGTGACAAGGCAGGGGCCTCTCAGCTCAATATCAATCAAGCTAATGTTTCCCTTAGCTACAATAAAATGCTCATTCCATCGAGCGGTGGTATGTTGTCAATTGGTTTTCAGGCAGGAGCCGGACAAAGAAGTATGACCTATGATGCACTAACATGGGACAGACAATACAATGGCGTGCGATATGACCCTACTTTATCTTCAGGAGAGAGTCCAGTTGGCAGCAGTTTGACCTATTTAGATGTTTCATTTGGATTAAATTGGAGTCAGCGCTTTGGTAAAAACTTTAGATTGAGCACCGGTGCCTCTCTGTGGCATATCAACAAGCCTAGCGTATCTCTATCAAAAGTAGCAGACGATCCGCTCTACATGAAGATAGGATTTAATGCAGTTGGACAATATACTTTGCCTACTCGTCCGGGAACATCGATACTTCCAAGCGTTGTTTTTTTTCAGCAAGGTACTCAGCGTTTGTTAAATGTTGGTGCAGCATGGAGATATAGGTTGGTTGAACAATCTAAATATACCGGTTGGGTTCAAGAAACGGCTATTGTTGCCGGTTTGTATTACAGATTACAAGACGCAACTTTTATAAATGTTAGGATAGATTACATGGACTTTAGCTTGGGAGTTAACTACGACTTTAATATCTCAACCCTTCAGATTGCTTCAAGCAGCAGAGGAGGTATGGAATTATGCCTCATGTACAAGAAAGCGCTATTGCAAAAACAAAGATACAACCCTAAAAATGGGTTGAAGTTTGTGCAATATTAATAAGTATTTCAAATACACAAGAGTAAGCTAAATTATTAATTTTTTTAATTCTTTATTATCAGGAAATCTCTTGACGGTTAATCCTATTACCTAAAAATACTTTACAAATGAAAACGAAACTAATATTTCAAATTCTTTTAAACTTTATCCTGTCTATTTCAGCTATAGCTCAATGCGATTTTGGAACAGGGCTTGTTGGTTCTAATAATGCGCCATTTGCCGCAGGTTCTGGTGCAGTAAACATAGTTGGTAATAATGTTACAGTAACTTCAAATGTGAATATAGTTGCTGGCGTTTATAATTTCGATAATTTTACTGTTAATAATGGTGTTGTAATTACTGTCACAGCAGGAGTTGGTCCTCTTATTATTAAATGTACAGGAACTGCTACAATAAATGGAGCCATTAGGTCTGATGGTGGCGATGGTGGGAATGGGACACAAGGTGTTTTTTCAGGAGGAATTGGTGGTGCAGGTGGTATTGGAGCTGCAGGATGGGGTACAAATGGAGGTCTAGGTGGCTCCGTAGGTTTAGGTGTTAATGGAAACCCTGGTGTTTCTTTTGGCACTTCAACAGGTGCTGGTTTGGGAGGTGTAGGTAACAGTTCTTCAGGACCTTGGAGTGCAGGTGCCGGAGGTGGAGCTGGATATTCAACAACTGGAACTGTGGGAAGTACAACAGATGGTGGTGCTGGTGGTGCTGGTGGTGCTGCATATGGAGATGTATCTTTAACAACTATAATGACACAGTCAGCTGTTACCACTAATCTATTAGGAGGCTCAGGAGGAGGTGGAGGAGGTAATAGAGGAAACATTTCTAGAGCAGCAGGCGGAGGAGGCGGAGGAGGCGGAGGCGCCATTCAAATTACGGCAACAAGCATCAATTTCAGCCCTACAGGTCTTATTTCAGTTAAAGGTGGAAATGGTGGAACATCTACCAACAATGGTGGTGCATACGGTGGTTCTGGTGGAGGTGGAAGTGGTGGTACATTAAACTTAAAATCAAATAATATTGTAGGGTTTGTGCAAGCTACAAATTCGAACATTTCTGGTGGTATTGGAGGGGCATCAAGTGGAGCCAATGGAGGACCTGCAACAGGTGGAAATGGAGCAGAAGGAAGAATTTTATTAGAAGCTTGTGCACCTTTAGCCAACTCAATTTCCACAGGCACAATTACAGGCAGCCCGTTTTGTGCAGGGGCTACATTCAATGTGCCATTTACCTCTACAGGAACCTTTGCAGGAGGCAATGTATATACCGCTCAATTGAGCGATGCGGCAGGTAGTTTTGCTAGCCCGACTGTTATTGGTACACTCAATAGTACTGCCAATTCGGGAACTATAGCTGCCTCAATTCCCGGTGGAACTTCTACAGGAACAGGATATTTAATTAGAGTGATTTCAAGTAATCCTTCTATCAATGGCTCCTCAACGGTAGCGTTCACAATTAATGCCCCAATAACACCAACGTTTACAGCTATTCCCAATGTTTGCCAAAATGCTACGGCTCCTATCTTGCCCACCACTTCCAATAATGGAATCAATGGTACATGGGCACCTCCGGTGAGCACCGCAACCCCCGGAACTACTAATTATACCTTTACCCCCAATGCTGGTCAGTGCGCCAACACAGTTACACTCAGCATTACTGTAGATGCGCCTGTGACGCCTACGTTTGCTCAAATTGGTCCGCTTTGTGTTGGCTCGGTTGCGCCTTCACTGTCATTATCTTCAACCAATACCCCGGCCATTAATGGTACTTGGAGTCCGTCAACAATTAATACAGCTGCGGTTGGTA
>JBILUU010000331.1:0-3673 GCA_044370815.1 Bacteroidia bacterium | reverse complement strand
AACGGAAATTACGCATCGCAAATCTTATCAACTTTATGATGATTAAATCTCAAACACTGAACCATATTTTATTTTAAAATGGTTCGCTATACATTCAAATCAAAACAATCCGTGAGCACTTAATATTCTTGTAAAGTTTTACTGGGTAAAGTTTCTTTCTTGGTAATTTGCTTTTAAATTCCCTCATTCTAAAAGAAATTGACTTTTTTTGCGTTATTTAATACTTACAAAAGGCAAGCATGCTGAAACATATAACTGGCACTTTTTTTACTCGCGTTGTGGTATCGGTGGTTAATTTTGCAATCATTATTATCACAGCGCAATTGATGGGTGCTGAGGCCCGCGGAACTATTAGTTTAGCCATGCTTGCCATTGCTATTGCGGGTTTAATTAACGAAATAATTGGTGGGCCTGCCGTGGTTTTTCTTGTTCCGCGTTACAACAACCATCACATCATAAAATATGCCTATCTATGGGCTTTGGCAGTAGGTTTTTTATGTAGTTTTTTGCTTGGTGTTTTTCATTTTTACGACTTCTCTCTTTTTCCTTATGTATGTGCCGGCAGCTTACTGCTTTGCTTAGGAGCCATTCATCAATTTATTTTATTGGGGCACCAAAAAATTGGCAGCTTCAATCAAATTGCGCTCCTGCAAGGTTGCCTACTTTTTGTTGTTTTTTTAGGTTTTATTACGTTTGAACAAAAGCAATTGGAGGTGTACTTTTATGCCTTGCTATTGGCCTATGTAGGTGCATTTATTGTTGGAAGAATTAAAATAAGCGCCTTGCTTTCGTCTGCCATGAGCCCATTGCCAAGCATTGATTTTAAAACACTTTTTAGCAACGGAATTTATACCCAATTGGCCAGCATAGCTCATTTAATGAGCAGCAGAATTACGTTTTATTACTCGGGATATTTTTTATCTATTGCCTTTGTGGGTGTGCTTAGTACGGCTGTATCAATTACTGAGGCAGCCATGCTTTTCAGTAGCAGTGTGGCCCTAATTACAGCCAGTAAAGTAGCCAATGAAACCAATCAGCGTAAAGCAGCCGATACCACTATACAGCTAATCAAGTTATCTATGCTCATGTCGGCTTGCATCCTTTTTATTTTGGGTGTTTTTCCTGAAAGTTTTATGGCATTTGTATTTGGAAAAGATTTTAAGGACCTTAAGTTGATGATCCTTACCTTGATTCCGGGTGGCTTGGCAGGCAGTGTTAGCCAAATTATTAGTCATTATTACACCGGCAGGGGTAGGTTTAAAGTAAATACCACGGCAGGATTTATTTCACTGGGTTTTTCATTGGCTGCTGGAGTGGCTTATGTTGTTACCAAATCGCCATTATTACCGGGCTTCATCATCAGCGGAAGCGCTGTGGTAGCAATGATTTATTTTGTACGTTTGTTTCTTAAAGAACAACAACTTAAGCTTGCAGCCCTTATGCCCAACAAAAATGATATGTATGCCCTGCTTAGTAAGATCAATGCTCAATAAAAAATAATATGTGTGGTATAGGTGGAATTGTTAGGTTTAATAGGCAGGTCAAAGGCCTTAATGCTGCCGGCATGCTTATGAACAAATTGCTTGCGCACCGCGGTCCCGATGATGAAGGTTACTTATTGCATCAAGCAGAAAAAACAGTTCCCGCGTATGGGAAAGATACACCCACAGCTTGCAGGTTTAACAGCTTACCTTACTCGGCTCAAAAAAATATAGAAGAGGCCGATGATGAATATAATATGATATTGCTGCACCGCAGATTATCTATTATTGATTTGAATGCAGGCGGTCATCAACCCATGTGTATTGATGATGGCAAGTATTGGATTGTATTCAACGGAGAAATTTACAACTATATTGAAATTAGAGAAGAGTTAAAACTGAAAGGTTGCCAATTTAAGTCGGAGAGTGATACCGAAGTAGTATTGCATGCTTATCAGCAATGGGGTAAAAAGTGCCTTGAAAAATTTAATGGCATGTGGGCCTTTGTAATTTTCGACAAAGCAAAAAATATTTTGTTTGGCGCTCGCGATCGCTTTGGGGTAAAACCATTTTACTATTATAAAGACAAAGATGTTTTTGCTTTTGCCTCGGAACAAAAAGCATTGGTAAAAATGCCATTTATTAAAACAGGCATCAGGAGTGAAGCTGTTTACGATTACTTTGTAAAAGGTGAAATTGAATACGAACCGCTCAGCTTTTTTAAACATATCAATGAGCTATTTCCTGCTCACTATTTTGAACTGCATATTGATACCGGCAATTTACGAGAGGAAAGATATTATGTTTTAGAAACAAATCATGCTTTCGAAAAGTTTGATGCCAATCAATTTGATACCGCAAAAAACAAGGTAAGTGAATTACTCAACAATGCTATTGCCTTGCGCCTAAGGTCTGATGTTCCCGTTGGGGCTTGCTTAAGCGGAGGTATTGATAGTAGCGGTATAGTTTCCATTATGGATCATCTCAACAAATCAAATGGCAATACTGAAAAAATTAAATTATTTACTGCGTCTTTTAATGATGTAATGATTGACGAAAGTCCTTATGCAGCAAGAGTAGCAGAGCAAACAAATAGTGTTTTCTACCGGGTTTTTCCTAAGGCAGATGAGCTCATAAACGATCTCGAAAATTTAATTTATTGTCAAGATGTGCCTATTTGGAGTACAAGCACCTATGCACAATTTAGGGTAATGAAACAAGCAAAAGAATCGGGCATAAAAGTGGTTCTTGACGGACAAGGTGGAGATGAATTATTCGGAGGCTATCATTCCTACATTTATAATTATTGGACCGAGCTATTGAGGCAATTCAAATTAGGTTTGCTTCATAAAGAAATGAGCAGCTTTTTGCCTTGGTATTTACGGTACAATTTTTTTCTGAAACAGCACCTAAGATTCTCTACTATAAGAAGAATGCCAACATTTGTACAATATCAAATCAACCGAAATTATTTTGGCGATTTCTATTACCTCAATCCAATATTTTTGAATGAATACAAGCATCGTTTAAATAGTGAACCTGTTCCAAAAAATCTCAATAAAATGTTGTTACAAGAATTTAGCAACACCCGATTGAAATCTTATTTAAAATGTGAAGACCGTTGTAGTATGTGGCATAGTATAGAGTCGAGAACTCCTTTTGCCGATGATATTAAATTGATTGAGTATGCTTTTCAACTGCCTTCAAGCTACAAAATTAAAAACGGTGTAAATAAATATATACTGCGTGAATCATTGCGCGGAATGGTTCCTGACATTATCCTCAATCGCAAGGATAAAATGGGATTTGCTACGCCTAACTCAACTTGGATTCGAGAAATTCGTGACGCGGTAAGACCATATTTTGATGATAGTCTTAAGGAATACTTTGATATGCACAAAATCAATCGAGATTTTAACCAAATGTTTAATCAAAATTTAGGTCCAGATGATACAAGAACATTCAAGTTCATTGCTTTTGCCGTGTGGAAAAAGGTTTTTGGACTTTAACTAAGTATAAAGCTAAGTATCTTAAAAATCGGTAATACTGTTGAATACATTTAGGTTATTTAATAAATACAACTGGTATCATTTAACCCAAATTAAGCAATAGGAGATTTGGAAAATCGAACTACTTGCTTTAGTTGGGTTAATCCCGATATAGAAAATGTTATCAGATTTGTTATACCAATT
>JBILUU010000330.1:0-3683 GCA_044370815.1 Bacteroidia bacterium | reverse complement strand
ATTTTTTTTAACACAGGAATTTGACTACCGGCAATAAAGTTTTCCATCATCTGTCGTGTGCCTGAACCCTTTTCGCGATAGATAAGAGGAAATTTCCCAAAGAATTCATTTGTATTTACCTTTTTACTTGGCAAAGGGTTTTCTTTACCCACCATGTATAATTTATTTTGTAGCAAGTCAAGTTTTTCGATGTTCATATTTTTTGGCAAAATAGATACTAAGGCAAAATCAACCTCATTTTGCTCGAGCGATTTAACGACCGCTTCCTTATTGGTTACGTCCATTAACAGCTCAATACCGGAATTACTTTTCATAAAGTCGGCTAAAAAGAAAGGCATCACATACTTCCCTGTTGAAACAATTGAAATTTTGAGGCGTCCCGTTAATTGCCCTTTATAGGCCATTGTTCGATTATTAATGGCATATACCTGATTTATTACCTCCTCTGCAGACGCAGCAATCTCTTTTCCGAAATCAGTAATATAAATACGCTTTCCCACTACCTCGGTAAGTGGCAACTCGAATTGATCTTGAAAATTTTTAAGTTGAATAGAAACGGCCGGCTGCGTGAGATGTAGTTTCTCGGCTGCTTTTGTAACACTTTTGGTTTGCGCAACTTTTAAAAATATTTGCAACTGATTGAGCGTATAATTCATAAATATTTTTTATGTTTAACATTACAAATATAAATATTAATTAATTGAAATTTATTGCACATTTGCATAAAATTTAAACCCATTCAATTATATGACTACAATAACAATTGCAAAAGGAGACGGTATCGGTCCTGAAATTATGGATGCCACGCTAGAAATCATTTTGGCAGCTGGTGCTCAAATTAAAATCGAAGAAATAGAAGTTGGTGAAAAAGTATACTTAGCTGGTAATACATCAGGTATTGCTGCTGAATCATGGGATACCATCAGAAAAAATAAAATCTTTTTAAAGGCACCGATTACTACACCTCAAGGTGGTGGTTATAAAAGCTTAAATGTAACAACCCGTAAATTCTTAGGTTTATATTCCAACATTAGACCATGCAGAAGTTTGCATCCGTTTGTTGCTACCAAGCATCCTGTGATGGATATTGTGATTGTAAGAGAAAATGAAGAGGATTTGTATGCAGGTATCGAACATCAGCAAACAGATGAAGTGGTTCAGTGCTTAAAATTGATCAGTCGTCCGGGTTGCGAAAAAATTGTTCGTTATGCCTTTGAATACGCCAAACAACAAAACAGAAAAAAGGTAACCTGCTTTACCAAAGACAACATCATGAAGCAAACAGATGGTTTATTCCATCAAGTGTTTGATGAGATTGCGGCTGAATATCCTGAGATTGAAAACGAGCATTGGATTATTGATATTGGTGCAGCAAAAATGGCTGACACACCTGAGGTGTTTGATGTGATTGTGATGCCTAATCTTTATGGTGATGTGTTGAGCGATGTAGCAGCACAAATTACGGGATCTGTTGGTTTAGCGGGTTCTGCCAACATTGGTGAAGAGTGTGCTATGTTTGAGGCCATTCATGGATCGGCACCTAAAAGAGCCGGCCAAAATCTTGCCAACCCTTCAGGTTTACTGCAAGGAGCCATCATGATGCTTAACCACATTGGTCAGACTGATGTAGCAGAAAAAGTTCAAAATGCTTGGTTGAAAACACTTGAAGATGGTATTCATACTTACGACATTTACAAGGAAGGAACTAGCAAGCAAAAGGTTGGCACAAAAGAGTTTGCTGCTGCAGTAATTGCAAACCTCAATCACAAGCCAAGTATTTTAAAAGCGGTATCATTCTCCAATAATGGAGCACTAAATTTGCCTAAATACACCCGCAAAGCAGCAGCAAAGAAAGAATTGATTGGTGTAGATGTTTTTGTTCATTGGAATGGAACCAATCCTAACGAAATTGCTGAAAAAGTGAAAGCAATGGAGAGCAACAATATTAAGTTGAACATGATTACCAACCGTGGTATTAAAGTTTGGCCTGATGGCTTTAAAGAAACTTTTTGTACAGATCATTGGAGATGCAGATTCAAACCTACTGAAGGCACACTCAGTAAAGCAGATATAATAAACTTGCTTCAAAATGCTGTTAATCAAAATATTGATACCATCAAAACAGAAAACTTATATGCTTTTGATGGCAAGCCGGCTTTTTCATTAGGACAAGGACAATAAATTTAATTAACTCATGGACTTACATTTGTTTCAAGGAGAATTTACTGCTCAGGATACACTTGACTTGATTGTTCAGTTGATCAATGTTAAAATAAAGTATCATGAAAATAAAATTCTAAAAAACAATAATGAGGAGGATACCAAATATCGTGAATCGAGAATTAAGTTGTTGCAATCAGAGCTGGCTGCATTGAAGAGTAAAATTGCATACAACGACAAAAATTTGAAAGTATCTGCAATCATTCACGTTGAGTAATATCATGAGTTTTGCATGCATGCTTTTTACGAGTAAGCTTGCCCAAAAAAAGATTAATATTTTAAAATTTTAGCTATCAGATAAAGCGGCAATGGTATAAAAACCATTGCCTCCAATCTGATAACAGTTAGGTCGCTTAATTCGCTCAATACTGCTGATGCCATTGCATTAGTCGTTTTGTGGATATAGAACGAATTATTGCCAAAAAAAGGTTGAGCATATTTTTATCAGTACAAAATACACGAAAAACCAATGTTTGAAAATAGAAAATTGGTAATCTCTACACAACATGAGAAGGAAAAGGTTATTGCGCCTATTCTTGAAAAATTTTTAGGTGTAACGTGCGTCACTCCTACTAAATTTAATACAGATATGTTGGGTTCATTTTCGGGAGAAATACCAAGAAAAGATGATGCAATTACTACCGCCCGAAAAAAATGTTTGATGGGTATGGAGGAGTTGGGTTGCAACTTAGGAATAGCCAGTGAGGGCTCTTTTGGGATGCATCCTTCAGCATTTTTTATTCCAGCCAATCAAGAGGTGCTGATGTTTATCGATCGTAAAAATAATGTGGAAATAACCGCACAAGTGATTAGCACCGAAACCAACTTTTCGGGTGAAGAAATAGCATCACTAGCAGCATTGCATGAGTTTTGTGAAAGAGTAAAATTTCCCTCACATGCTATTATTATTAAAAACACGAAGGAAAATTTTAACTTCGTTGAAAAAGGCATCAACAAACCTGATCAACTTGAGCAAGTATTCAATAGGTGCATGCTACAATATGGGAAAGTGTATGCCGAAACAGACATGCGCGCTATGTACAATCCGAGCCGTATGAAGGTAATAGAACAAGCAACCAAGAAATTGGTGGAGCAAATCAACTCATGTTGTCCGGCTTGTAAAACACCAGGATATTCGGTTGTTAGATACAATCCGGGACTTCCTTGTAAAATTTGCCTACATCCAACAAGAAGCATATTAAGTTCTGAGTATATTTGTCAAAAATGTAATCATACTTCCACCATTGAATTTCCAAACAATAAATATCATGAAGATCCTATGTATTGCGATTTGTGCAACCCATAACATAATTGCAGCATATGAATTTTAACTTATTGTTAGAGAATCTAACAAACCCTGCACTCCTATTTTTTGTACTAGGTATTTTAGCTGTTTATCTCAAGAGTGATTTGGAAATCCCTCCCAATTCTTCCAAATTTATTTCTTTGTACTTATTGTTTGC
>JBILUU010000329.1:0-3691 GCA_044370815.1 Bacteroidia bacterium | reverse complement strand
ATTAAGGCTTAACCTTATTGGACTAATTTCAAGTAGTATCGGCATTAACCCAACTAAATCAAGCAGCACGGTTCTTCAAAACTCCCATTGCTTTATTCGGGTTTAACAATAATTAAGCAAACCTATGTCAATGGATTTAAGACACTTACATTCTCAAAATATCTTTTGGCTTAGTTTATCAAACAATATCTCTAATGTTGTGTTTTAAATTCGATTTGGTAAACAATAGACCAAAACAAACAACATCTTACTTTACCGAAAAAAATACAAGCTCCTCTAAATGAATTACAGATTATTTATTTTCTTAGCATTGTATACTGTTTCATTGGGTTCTGTCATTGGATTGCCGATTAATAAAATTGCGTTTTCAACCACCATCATCGTAAAGGACATAGAATCGGAAAAAGAGCTCAACAATCTTTTTTTCGAAATTACTGACCAAACTTCAGGAAAAACGGTATGTCCAAAAATACCAGTTTCCAATGATCCAATGCTTTTTAATTTGGAACCTGAAAATGTTTACACCGCCATCATATCTAAACCTGGCTACGTTAACTATGTGTTGACCATCAATACCAAAAGCATATCAAAATCGAAGCAGCTAAAAAGTAAATACCAAATAGAAATTACAGGCGAGTTATTTGAATTGATAAATGATGAGGACTACTCGGCCTTTCAAAAATCGTTCGGCACTATAAAATTTAGTTTGCAGGAGAATGACTTTGTTTGGAATCCAAATCAATCATTGTATCAAAAAAGACAGGAAATCAAAAAAATGCGTGCCAACAACAAGAAAGTTGGTGCTGCAAACCCTAAACAGGAACTAACTACTTCAATGCCAAGTAAATCTGAAAAGGCAGGTCCAATTATTAAAAAGCAAGTTACAGCAGATACTTTGTTGGTTAAATCCATTCAAAGTGAAACCAAAACAATACCGAAAGGAGAAATGATTATTACTTACATCATTTTCCGCAATGGCCAATCAAATGAGTTACGAAAGATATCATACGAATGGGGTGGGCTTTTTTACAAGCTCAACCAAAATGATATAACCGAGGCGGCTTACAATTTAACCAAGGCAAAATTCGGTTTTTAACCCAAGTATGCGTAACGATGGCAATGTTAAGCTCGTTTGTGGGTATACAAACGATGGAAACGTGAGTATGAATGGACTGTCCATTCATACTTGGGCAAAAAAAAAGCAACCTAAAAGGTTGCTTTAATCATTTGTGCGGATGAAGGGACTCGAACCCCCACGCCTTTCGACATCAGATCCTAAGTCTGACGCGGCTGCCAATTACGCCACATCCGCATTTGAATGGAAGCTTTTTTGTAAGCGGGCACAAAGATAATTATTTTTTAGTTAATACGCCAACTAAAATATTGATGAAATAAAGATGCTCGAATAATTCTAGTGCTTTAACACCTCCCAAGTATGGTCGGCAAGAAGCTTCACTGAACCAATAAATTCGTTGAAACGTGGGCTTTTACCCCATTGATTGGGACCTATAATTGAAAGTGCGGTACGACCATCTTCTTTGCGGTAGAGGTGATAGGTATGACCGGGCATAGGCTCAAAACGCATTTCGGTATTGTATATTTCTTCGCTTATTTCAACCCTTTTTTTGATGTCGTTCATTTGATTGGCAAGTAACTGCATTTGCTCGTAAATATTTTTTACTTGCATATTGGTTTGCTCGCGCATGGCGGTAAGCGCACGGCTTTTTATTTTACCGCTGTCTTCGGGCTTAATGATGGCACTACCAACGTGGTGGGCGTATTCAAGCAGGCCGGGCATATCGCTTACCTTGTCCTTATCAATTGGATTTTTTTCTATCATGTTGCTCTTAAAACATCAATATTGCAAAGATGTTCATTTTTTTGACGAAGGCTACCAAAAACTTTTTCTAAATTTGCGCTCGCAATGGACATACAAGTATTAAAATCGAAAATTCACAGGGCTACGGTTACCGAAGCTAATATTGACTATATAGGTTCAATTACCATAGATGAAAACCTGATGGATGCCACCAATTTAATAGAAAACGAGCAGGTGCATGTGCTCAATTACCGCAATGGAATGCGCATCATTACTTATGTAATTAAAGGTGAACGCGGCAGTGGTGTCATATGTTTGAATGGTCCTGCCGCTTTGCAATTTTCAAAAGACGATGAAGTGATTGTAATTTCATACGCAACCATGAATTTTGAAGCAGCTAAAACCTTTGTTCCTAAAGTGGTTTTTCCTAATAAGCAGAATGTACTTTAATTTGCCAATGTGCCAATTGAGCGATGTGCCAATTCAATTTGAAAATGTGGCAATTTGAAAATTTGAAAATGAGTTGGCACTGACCACTTTTCAATCTTTTGGGTTTCTTTGTATTCTTTGCATTTAGAATTCTGAGAATCTGTGGCAAACTTTTCAATGCAAAAATATAATTAACGAATTAGCTGATGCGACCATGTTAATTTGATCCCGAAGCTTCGGGATGTGCCGATTTGAAAATTGGCTGAATTGAGCCATTTTAGAAGTGTGCTCTTTTTGACTAGTTAGTGTTTTAAGAATAATTTCGCTTTAATTTGAATAATAGATTAATTTAGCATTTGATTTATTTTTGTTAATTTCTATCTGTTTGAAATATTTTAATACAAAATCCTATTTGCCAACGATTGAGGTTTTTAGTCAAAAAGTTTGCCTGATTGCCTTAATATTTGTATGTTTAAGTAGCAATTTGTTTGCCGAAATTGATTCACTTAAATCAAAAAAAGCACCATTGTTTTTTGGAATTAATTTAGGGAAGGATGTAAGCTATTCAGGCATATATAGTCCCAGAAATAATACATTACTAGGGTTCTCATTTGGTGTAAAAAATTTAATATTAAGAACTAATGCAAACTATGTAAATCGAGATTTATTTGAAGCACACAATTATATAATCGGAGGTAGAGATCGGAGAACATTACCTCTCTCAGGTTTTGACATTACTGTGCTTTTTGTAAGACATTTGTTAAATAATAAAATTTTACATCCGATGATTGGTTTTACCTATAGAAAATCTGTTATATATGGTGGTTGGAGAAATGAAATATTAATAAGCAGTTATGGTAACAATATACCTGTTGCAAGAGTAGTTAATTTCAATGATAAATTCCATCAGATCAGCAGTGTTTTTGGATTGTATTTTTCAAGTAAGAATAAATTTGGTTATTCTTTTTCTTGTCCAATTGGAGTTAACATTCAAAATAATACGAATTCTCATTATGGAGAGCAAGTTGATGTTAATGGGAGTAGTTCGCACAAGGAATTTGTAAAAAAAGGTAATCAAGCAGGCTTGAATATTGGCTTGAATTTTAATATATTTTACCACTTTAATTATTTAAAATGAAAGCAGGTAAAATTTATAATTTGATAAAAATTTCATTTTTGAACGTGATATTGTTGGGCGGAATTTCTTGTAAAAAACCCAAAGAGATTCCAAATGTTCCAGCTAAAGGGACAGGAATGAATGTATATTTTCCATGTTATCCTAAAAGTTTTTGGACTTATAAAGATTCACTAGGCAACAACACAACAATTAAAGTTGATGATGAATATGTTGAATATAGAATAAAAACTGGTGATGATACTATAAATGAACCTTATTTATTACCAAGAGTTAATGGTGATTATTATTTTTCAGGAAGAAAAATT
>JBILUU010000328.1:0-3692 GCA_044370815.1 Bacteroidia bacterium | reverse complement strand
TTAACTCATTGGCCAGGGCATAGTTCTGTACCAATGGTTTCATTGTTTTTTTTGGCGACAAGCAAACCCAATCCCATGCACCGGTGAGAGGGTAGGCTGCTGATGTTTCTACAAAAGTTTGAATGCCGGCAGCTCGCAACTGTTTTGTAAGGTAATCGAGCGGATACATACTAGGTTCACCGCCTGTTACCACAACAGCTTTTCCGGGGTATGCGGCTGCATTGTTTACAATTTCATCGGCTGTTGTTAGGGGATGAATAGAAGCATCCCAACTCTCTTTAACATCGCACCAATGACAGCCCACATCACAACCTCCGATACGAATGAAATAGGCCGCCTTTCCGGTATTGAATCCTTCTCCCTGAATGGTGTAAAACTCCTCCATAAGCGGCAGCATACGGCCATTATCGGTGTATATATGTTGTTGGCTCTGTATCTTTAATCTGTCCAAAGTATTGTTGTTTATAAGGAAGTAAAGTTATCAATTACTCCTCAATGAAAAATTTTCTTGATCGAAAACTGTCTTTAGTTTTAACGCATAATACATATAAACCTTTACTAAGGTTGCAGTTAATCATGAATTGTTGTTGCGTATTACCAATAGATAGTTCCTGCATATGCATGCATTTGCCAATCATATCATAAATGTATAGTTCACAAGAGGAATTATTTACATTTTGCAAATAGCCGGTAATGTGATTTTTTTGCTGCCCTGTGATGGTGATATCGAAGTTTTGATTGGTGCTGTAGCTCAACGATTGTAGGAATGAAACGTAAACAGAATCAGCAGCACTGCATTGGTTTTGTGTAGTTGCTGTTACGCTATACCAACCGCCATTTGAAGGGGTTATCACTGGTGTGTTTTCACCGCTGCTCCAAAGTAAATTGCCAATGAAGCTATCAACAGATAAGGTGCAATTATTACAAATGATTGTATCTGCTGTGATGCTCACCTGCGGATTTTGCAGAAAACCTGAAACATTTGATTTGTATAAATTACCACCCGAGTTATTAACCGACACAAATTCATCTGTAACATATATCTGCTGATGATCATCAAAAGCTATTGCTTCTTTTTGAGTGTTGGTATTGAGTGTGATGTTTATTTTTTGCCCATCAAAAAAATTGCTGCCATTGAAACAACTAAACCACCACATTTTACTGTGATTGAGTAGTACTAGATGATTATTATCTGGAGACAGTGCTGCAGAGGTTACGTAGCATTCTGGTTGACTGGTACCACATAGAAATACGCTGTCACAAATTTGAGCAACATGGTTACCGGGTACAGCAGGTATTTTGTATAGTTTGCAATAACCATTAAATGGAGCAGTACGATTTTTTGTGAAGATAAATAAGCTATCATTAAACCATACAAACCCTTCTGCATCAAAATTTCTTTTGGTGGGTGGGGGAGGAAATTGTGTTTGATCGGGGTATACAAATGAGATTAATTGCGCAGCAACAGAATTTCCCGTAAAGGTAGAGGGGGCCGGGATTTTATATATTCTTAAGTTGGTTCGGTCGTTATTGTTATTGCCAAAGTCACCAATGTAAATATTATTTACATCATCTTTTGCAATATCCTCCCAATCACTATTATTGGCATTGTTGATGGTGATTGTTCTAATTAAATTACCAAGCGTGTCCAATTCATAAATCTCATCATTGCCACCCGAATCGTTGTGAGTGTATAACCTGTTGGGTGAAGTAAATACAACTCCGCTGCTTTCACTCAGCACACCTGTGATATTACTCACACCATTTAAAGTAAGGTTTTGAGCTGATAAAAAACTTGAAAGGCAAATGAAAATGATAATGGGGATTTTTTTCATGATTATTTAAACTTGAAGGCAAGACCCAAATTAAGATTGCCACGGCTCAAACTTAGGTCTAATTTATCTGAATACCCAAGGTTATTACCCAAAGCCACATCTACAAAATTGTAATTGTTAAATGTATAGTTGATTGTAATACCTATCCTTTTGCTGAAATAAAACCTTGTTCCAAAAAATAAGGCAATTAATGTGCCGTTGCCTTTAGCGAATGATTCTTTTTCATCATTCACATCAAAATTAAACCATGAAATACCTGCCAATGCGCCTATGTACATGTTTACTCTCTTTTTCTTTATGAAGTGAAATGTTGGCTTCAACACCACATCGTTTCCAAAAATGTTAGCATTGGTATTTACGGTATCGTCTTTGGAAATAATGAAGTTACTGTATTTGTATGCCAATCCAATTCCTAATCTTTTGGTGGCTGCATATTCAAATGATATGGGATAAATCCATGCGGCAGCTTTGCTACTTTCAGAGGTTAAATTACTTTTCTGCACAATTTTGGTGTCGTAAATTCCTAATCCCATGCCAACCTCTATAATCTTGTCTTTCTTTAAAAAGGATTGTGCCTCAGCAGTATGGGTATAAATGGTAATAGAGGAAATAAAGATAAAAAGTGAAAATATTTTATTCATAAATGCAAGCTGTTGAATTCCGATTGGGTGGGTAAAATTGATGTTTACAAAGATAAAAAAAGTTCATCTTCATTTATTTAGGCGTATTTAAATCTATCAACATCAAAAAGTTAACCATTCACTTTAGGCAGTTTTGGGTGGGCCGTAAAATAAATTAGTTTTGCATAAATGTTTCTAGTTGGTAAATACAAATACTTCGTCTTCATTCTTTTTAGCATATTCATGTTTAAATGCTACTCGGTTGCCACTGCGCAAAAGGTAGGAGTGGTGTTAAGCGGTGGTGGTGCCGATGGACTTGCTCATATTGGTGTATTGAAAGCATTGGAAGAGCGTAAGATCCCCATCGACTATGTGGCAGGTACATCTATTGGAGCGTTGATTGGTGCCATGTATGCTTCGGGGTATTCACCTGCCGAAATGGAGTTGATGGTTAAACAAGAAAAATTTAAAAAGTGGGCTGTTGGCGAAGTTGAAGAACAACATGTGTACTACTTTAAAAAAAGAGATGTTGATGCAAGTTGGATTAATTTTAAATTCTCTCTCGATACTTTGATTCAAACTTCTTTGCCTACCAACTTAATTTCTCCTGTACCTGTTGATTTTGGTTTGATGGAATTTTTTGCCAGAGCCACTGCTGCTGCCGGTGCAAATTTTGATAGTCTTTTTGTTCCATATAGATGTGTAGCATCTAACATTACCGATAAAAAAGAAGAGATTTTTTCGGGTGGCGATCTTGGCCAAAGTGTTAGGGCATCAATGTCATATCCCTTTTACATCAAAACATTGAACATAAATAACAAGTTGTATTTTGATGGAGGGCTTTATAATAATTATCCTACCGATGTTATGTATAACGCCTTCAAACCCGATGTTATTATTGGAAGCAATGTGTCTGAATCTCCTAATCCTCCTGATGAGGACGATTTAATATCACAGGTAAAAAGCATTTTTATTACAAGGGGATTAAGTGTTGAATTGCCTATAAAGCTAATCACTATTGAGCCCAAGGTAGGATTTTCGGGCTTGTTCGAATTCGACCGACCTGATGATCTTATTTTGTCGGGCTACGAGGCAACTATTTCAAAAATCAGTGATATAGAATTATCGGTGAACAGACGAGTTACTCCCGAAACACTTCAAAAGCGCAGAAAGTTTTTTAGAGATACACCTCCTAATTTGGTGTTTATTCATGTGGAGGTCAGTGGACTCTGGAGAG
>JBILUU010000327.1:0-3702 GCA_044370815.1 Bacteroidia bacterium | reverse complement strand
ATCGTATAAGCTTTGTGCAGGGGCTGTAATGCTCTGAATGAGTGTAGGATTAGCAGTAACCTCATCGGCTTTTTGCTTTCTTCTGTCGCGAATTTGGATGATGATTACACCGCTTGTATTTTCACTAATCCATTCACGAAAAGCATACATAAATTTTAGAGATGTTTCAACCCCATAGTTGTCTCGTCCGCCTGCATCAACAACATCAATAACAGGGCTGCTTGGAAGACTTACCACAGGTGATACAAATGGAAATGTTGCACTCATGCGAATGGCACTGGTAAACATTAAATTATCGGCCTCCTGATTTTTAAAAAACCGCCTAAACTCAATACCTTCGGCCAAATCATATTTATTGATGTCGCTCCCCGTATGATTATGTACCAAATAGGAAACAGGTTGGGAACTAATGAATAGCTTCTTTCCATCATTGATGATAGATGGTGTAAAAACCATCATAGGAATAATGGCTTTCCTTTCGGGAATGGCATAGTCCATCAATTTTTTATCAAAAACAAAACCCGTATTTTGATTAATTTTAGACTCAAGAGCAAAGGCCCTATCTTTCTTGTAGTAATGACCACCTACTGCCACATCCTCAATACGTAAAAACAAATCGTTTACCGTCATGGCAAAAACAACCGGATTGAGTACATCTTTGGCTATATTCTCGATATATCTATTTTGATGAATGGTGCTGATTTTACCTTCATGTTTGCGAAGCATCAACTCCCTTAAATAGGCAGCTCCCAGCATACCCCCTGAAGCACCAGTAATCAAACCGGTATGCTTCAACAATTCTCCTTGCAGTATACTATCTGCATATTGCAGTGAGTAAAAAGTCCATAAGGCACTTCTAAGGCCTCCCCCGCTTGCATTGATTAAGATGAGTTTGGGCTTTGCATGATACGCGGTATCAGTGGCAGCATTCTTTTGTTTCCAATTATTAAGCAGCTCAATACCGGCTTGCCTATCTTCTTCCACCTTTTTTTTATCAGACTCCATTTTTTTTATGGTCTGTCGTGTGTATCTTGCCTTGTGTGTATTATAATCTAAACCATAGGCCCCGGTTGAAACATTGAAAATGCTCCAAGCGAAAATGGAGTTAATGATGAGCAGTATGATAAAAAACACTGTTGTACTCCACCCTCGAAGCCAGTTATACACCGCACTCGTGAGCATCAAGTACATGGTAAAGAGCAACACAATACTTGCACCTGCCGGAATCTGGAAGTAGGGGTTATCTCTGAACAAACCAAACAAAAGCAAGGTAAATACAACTCCAATTTCGAAAATAGCCGCATTCGTTTGATTTTGGCGAAAAACATTCAGCAACATCTCCTTGTCGTAATGATGAAAATCGCGTGCTTTTCTAATGCGTGTAAATGCACTGATATAGGTTTCTACATGCCAATCGCGCTGACTCTTATCAATCGTATGCCAATCTAAATTCTTTTTAAGCATAATTCTATTGATACGAAACTTAACCTTCATCTCCTCTCCCTCATCAGTTTTTACACCAAACATTTTGAAGATATCCTTATTGGTTTTAAAGAAATAGGAAATGGAGATGAACAGAAAAATAAATACCCCGATTAAAAATCCCCCAATCTCAAAAATTGTTTCACCAACAGACAAAAATTGATTTTTAATCTGAAAGAAGTATATCTGAACACAATATATTACAATAAAAACAGCAGGCAGAATAAAATTATTGAGGCAATATTTCAGGAAAGGATTAGATGTGGTGGCAAGAAAAGGAAATCTAAATGCATTCATGATGTAACTCGAAATATTGAATGCCATGATAAAGCCACCTACTGAAAATCCAATAATTAAATAGGCCCAAAAGCTTACATGATCTAAATATTCGGGATTAAGAAACAGGTAAGGAATTCCATATTTTGGTGCAATTTTTTGGAGGATGAAACCAAAGAGTACAAGCCAATAAAAAAGCATCATGTGGTTCTTTTTCAGATGTACCAAAAAAAGCTGCACCGGAAAAAAATAGATGATCTTTCTCAGATTATCATAGCGATCTATTTCTTTTTTTATTCTTTTCACCATTTCATTTTATGACTACAAATTAACACGCTATAAATTATCAAACAAGTATAAAATTTAATTATCATCATGACTTATTAACCATCAAATCTTTAATTGTAAAATTATCTGCTAGGTGAATTTAACGTAAGGGCTGTATATAAGGATACATGCATATTGAAGAATATTGAGTAATTTTGTATCATGAAGTTGGAAGTTGTATCAGATTATCAACCCACCGGTGATCAGCCGGAAGCAATCAGACAGTTAAGTGAAGGGGTACTTGCGGGAAATCAATACCAAACACTGCTCGGTGTTACCGGTTCAGGAAAAACATTTACGGTGGCTAATGTGATTGCCCAAGTACAAAAACCTGCGCTCATCCTCAGTCATAACAAAACACTAGCAGCGCAGTTATATGGAGAATTCAAACAATTTTTTCCAAACAATAAGGTTGAATATTTTGTGTCATACTACGATTATTATCAACCCGAAGCATTTTTACCAACTACCAATACTTACATCGAAAAGGATTTATCTATCAACGATGAAATTGAGAAACTGCGCCTAAGCACTGCCTCGACACTCTTAAGTGGCCGACAAGATGTGATTGTTGTTTCTTCGGTATCATGTATCTATGGAATGGGCAACCCAAGCGACTATTATGAAAATTTAATTCGCATTCATGTTGGTCAAACAATCTCAAGAAATAAATTCCTTCATTTGTTGGTATCCAGCCTTTACTCTCGGACCGAAACAGAATTTGTAAGAGGAAGATTTAGAGTGAAAGGCGATACTGTTGAAGTTTATCTTGCCTATTATGATCATGGCTTTCGTATTGTTTTCTTTGGAGATGAAATCGAATCAATTGCCTCTTTTGATCCAATTTCAGGATATAAAATTGATACGCTAACACAAGCTGTGATTAGTCCTGCTAATTTATTTGTTACAACCAAGGATTCTATGCTACAGGCCATTTTTCAAATTCAGGAAGACATGGTAAAACAGGTAGCTTACTTTAATGAGAATGGCAAACATCTTGAAGCCAAACGTTTAGAGGACCGTGTTACCTATGACTTGGAAATGATGAGAGAGTTGGGCTATTGTAGCGGAATTGAGAACTATTCGAGATATTTCGACAGACGCAAGCCAGGAGCACGTCCCTTTTGTTTGATTGACTATTTTCCAAAAGATTTTATCACCATTATTGACGAAAGCCACGTAACTATTCCTCAAATTAGAGGCATGTATGGTGGCGACCGTTCACGAAAAGTAAATTTAGTAGAATACGGATTTCGCCTACCGGCCGCTATGGACAATCGACCACTACAGTTTGATGAGTTTGAAAGCATGATGAATCAGGTAATTTACGTAAGTGCCACGCCAGCTGATTTTGAGCTTGAAAAATGTGGCGGTGTAGTTGTTGAACAAGTCATACGGCCAACCGGCTTGCTCGACCCTGTCATTGAAATTAGACCAAGCGTTAATCAGGTAGATGACTTATTGGATGAATGTGCCATAAGAGTGAATCAGAACGAACGTGTACTTGTTACCACACTCACTAAACGAATGGCAGAGGAATTGGCCAAATACATGGCTAACCTCAATATCAAATGCAGATACATCCATTCAGATGTGGATACCCTTGAGCGTGTTGAA
>JBILUU010000326.1:0-3709 GCA_044370815.1 Bacteroidia bacterium | reverse complement strand
TTAAAGATTAATAAATAGATACTTTTTTACCAAGCTATGTTGCCTCGCCATTAAAATTGTGGATTGTTTGTTTCCAGTTGGGCTTTTTAACCAACAAACAAGATTACTTAATGCAACGGGCAGATGAGTTATGGTTTTGCATAGATAAAATAAAATTAAATAAGATGCAAATTTTTTAATATTATTTTTTTCTTCATGATTTATTCTATTTTTAACATGTATTTTTACAATAGATTTTTAACCGCAAAGAAGGCGCAGAGGGCGCAATTGATATATTTTCAAATTGAGTTGCCACAGATTCACAGATTTTTTAACCGCAAAGGTTGCAAAGCAGGCGCAGAGGGCGCAGAAAGGTTGGCGGGTCGCCAAACCTTGGACAAAATTGAGAACTTAGAACGGTTGGTGATGGTGCAAAGCAGGTGCAAAGGGTGCAGAAATTTTTACCGCAAAGAGCGCAAAGAGCGCAGAAATATCTTGATACTCCCAATACTTCATTTTCAAATTATCGATTCGTTTCCATCAGCTAATCAGCTAATTCGCCAATCAGCTAATCATTTCCCCGCAAAAGGGACAGAAGCAAGCTACCATGTAGCGCGGATGGCCCGACCTTTTGCCTTTTCGGCAAAAGGATTTGCCCAAAAATATACTTAACTACTTGATTAATAGATACTTTATTTTTACATTTGGGTTATTTATATACAAAAAGCCATAATTATTTTGTGGAAGAATAAAAATTGTGTACTTTCGCAGCCCGTTTAATTAAAAATAAAATAAAATGTACGCAATTGTAGAAATAGCAGGGCAGCAATTTAAAGTGCAGCAAGACCAAAAGCTTTACGTACATCGTTTAGAAGGTGCAGTTGATTCAAAAGTTGATTTTGATAAAGTGTTACTTATCGATAATGATGGAAAAGTAAAGGTTGGCGCCCCAGTTATCAGCGGAGCAAAAGTTTCCGCCAAAATTATTCAGCACCTTAAAGACGATAAAGTAATCGTTTTTAAGAAAAAGCGCAGAAAAGGTTACCAAAAATCAAATGGTCACCGTCAGCAATTAACCCAGCTGTTAGTAGAAAGCATTAAAGCTTAATACGGTAATTTTAATTATTAACCAATTTAAAAAATTAGAAAATGGCTCATAAAAAAGGTGCGGGTAGTTCCAAGAACGGTCGCGAAAGTCATAGCAAAAGATTAGGTGTAAAAATTTACGGTGGTCAGGCTGCCCTTGCTGGTAACATTATTGTTCGTCAGCGTGGTACTAAGCACAACCCAGGTGCAAACGTTGGTATTGGCAAAGACCATACTTTATTTGCACTCACCGATGGTATTGTTCAGTTTAAACGTAGAAAAGATGATCGTTCATTTGTTTCTGTGTTGGCTGTGAACATTCCAGCTGAGGCTTAATTCAATAGCTTATTGTATTATAAAATCTTTCCTCACAAGGGAAAGATTTTTTTATTTTAGTACCTCAAAGATTTGCCAAACATGGTAGTTTATCCTAATTGTAAAATAAATATTGGGTTGCGTATACTTAACAAACGCAGCGATGGATATCATAACATTGAAAGTGTTTTTTACCCTGTACCAGTTTGCGATATTTTAGAGATTACCCGCCAAGAAGGAAATTTAGAAAACTATATTACCTTTAAAAGCACGGGCATTGCCATACCTGGCGAGGCCAACGAAAATATTTGTGTAAAAGCTTATCAATTGATTAATCAGGATTATGCTTTACCTGCTATTGATGTGCATTTGCACAAACAAATACCTATTGGCGCTGGTTTGGGCGGTGGTTCGGCCGATGCAGCCTTTTTTATAAAAGCACTCAATGAATTTGAAGAATTGAATCTTTCATTTGGAGAAATGCATCACTACGCCAAACAAATTGGGAGCGATTGTTCTTTCTTTATCAATAATAAGCCCTCTTTGGCGCTCCAAAAGGGCGAAGTGTTAGAACCTGTTAGTTTATCTTTAAAAGGTTTTCATTTAGTGATTGTGTATCCAAATTTGCATATAAGTACAGCTATGGCCTATAGTGGCGTAGTGCCTGATGCGACTGGTGAAAGTATTGAAGATTTAATTCAGCAACCTATGCACACCTGGAAAGCTAGTATTTATAATGCATTTGAAGAGGGAATTGTAAATCAATTTCCTTTAATTGGTAATATAAAAAATGAGCTGTATGCGATTGGCGCGCAATATGCAAGCATGACTGGCAGTGGTTCGGCCATTTATGGAATCTTTGAAAACAAACCAGAACTAAGCCCTAAGTTTAGTAATTTTACTGTTTTTGAAACCCAACTTGATTAAATTATACTATGGAATGGTTTGAAGATTGGTTTAACTCTGCCTACTATCACTTGCTTTATAGCCATCGTGATGAGGAAGAAGCCAATCAATTTATGCAAAATTTGTTGACCCAGTTGGCTCCTGCGGCAGATAGCAGGATTTTAGATTTAGCTTGTGGTAAAGGAAGGCATGCGCAATTTATTGCTAGCAAAGGTTTTGATGTAATTGGGATAGATTTATCGGAGAACAGTATTGCTGAAGCTTTACAAAAAAGTATGCCTAACTTGCAGTTTTTTGAGCATGATATGCGCTTTCCTTTTCGTATCAACTATTTTGATTACGTGTTTAATTTATTTACCAGCTTTGGTTATTTCAACAACCAACGTGATGAAATAAACACCATTAAATCAATTGCTTTAGATTTGAAACCCAATGGTATGGTGGTGATTGACTTTTTTAATTCCGCTAAGGTTATTCAAATGACCGCTAAATGCACCGAGCAAAAGGTGATTGATGGTATTGAATTTGAGTGGAAAAAAAGCATTATCAATAAAAGTGTGATTAAAGAAATTGATGTGAATGATGCCGGTGTGGTGCATCATTACAAGGAACAAGTGCGCTTGTTAGAACTTGCAGATTTCGAACATTATTTCGCGCAAGCGGGCTTAAAATTAGCAGCCACTTTTGGCGATTACAGCCTCGCTCCTTTTGATGTAGCTGCTTCTGAAAGATTGATTATGATAGCCCAAAAACAAGCCAAATGAATTTGTTAGCAGCCATTATCATATTTGCTTCTGCTGTGTTGAGCGGCCTATTTTTTTTTCTATTTCCATGGAATAGTAATAAATTAAAACTATTGCTCTCTTTGAGTGGTGCTTATTTATTTGCCATTACAGTATTGCATTTAATCCCCGAAATATATGCTACAGGCGACCACTCGATTGGTATTTATTTATTGGCAGGTTTTTTCTTACAACTTATTTTAGATTATTTTTCTGAAGGTATTGAGCACGGCCACATTCACGTGCATCATCATCATGGCAAGGCCATTGTGCCTTTTACCATGTTGTTAAGTTTGTGCATTCACGCATTTTTTGAAGGCATGCCCGTGGGTGGAACGCATAACGAGCACACGTCAGATATGTTGGTATTTGGGATTGTCATTCATAATATACCTATTGCTTTGGCTTTAATGAGTTTACTTTCGCAAAGCGGTGTAGCAAAATCAAGAAGTATTTTATTGTTGAGTATTTTTGCCATTATGACGCCCTTAGGAATGCTCTTAAGTGCTTATTTGAGTCACACCCAAACCATTGATTTAAGCAGCTATTACCAAAAAATTATGGCGGTGGTGATTGGTATTTTTCTACATATTTCAACCACCATTTTATTTGAATCATCAGAAAACCATCGTTTTAATTTG
>JBILUU010000325.1:0-3733 GCA_044370815.1 Bacteroidia bacterium | reverse complement strand
CTTATTTCGTGGTTGGGCTATTTATCAGCCGGTGTAGGCATCATTTATTCAATCATCTTATTTATTTGTGCGCTGCTTGGCAAAACAAGTCCCGGTTGGGCCGAAAATGCCATCACTGTATTAATTGCAAGCGGCATACAAATGTTGATGTTGGGTATTGTAGCCGATTATGTTTTGCGCAATCTAGATGAAAGTAGAAACAGACCTTTATACTTTATAGAAAAAGAAAGCAATGAATAAACTTTTAAGCCCTTTGGTGCTCATTATTATGTCGGCCCTGCTCGACTCTATTGCTGCCTTCATAGTAAAGAATGAGTTCAATAAATTAGGGCCTATGGACCATTCAAGTATAGGCACGATGGTGTCATATCTCATTAGTTTCTTTAAGTCGCCAATATTGATTTTAGGGATCATCGCTTTTGTGTCGGCACCAGGACTTTGGTTTTTGGCACTCAACAAAATAGATCTTTCAATCGGATATCCGGTATTGGTTGGATTTCACTTAATATTTGTATTTATTTTCGGAACCTTTCTTCTCAATGAAGGCATTACCTTCAACAAGATAGTGGGTTGTTTTTTTGTATTTTTAAGTATCTATTTCTTCTATAAAAAATGAGTAACATAAAAATTGGATTAGGTCAGCTGCTCGTGGAAGGTGGCGAGCCCGATAGAAATTTAGAACGAGCTTACGAGCTCATAAAAGAGGCAAAAACTAATGGTTGTCATATTATACTTTTGCCCGAAACAATGGACTTTGGATGGACACATCCGAGTGCCTTGCATGAGGCGGAAGCGATACCCGGCAAATACAGTAATTTATTGTGCGATTGGGCTAAAGAACAGTCGATATATATTTGTGCCGGTTTAACCGAAAGGTTGGACAACAAGAATTATAATTCAGCCATATTCATCAACCCCCAAGGTGAAATTATGCTGAAATATTCAAAGATAAATTTGCTTGAGGTTGAATTTCCCTTTTATGAGGTTGGCCAAAAGCTTGAGGTAATTAAAACTGAATTCGGCTTAATTGGAGTAAACATTTGTGCCGATAATTATTTGGATGGTATCACTACCGGACATGCTTTAGCCCGCATGGGAGCCCAGTTAATACTATCGCCTTCTTCATGGACTGTAGACTATTCCGTGAATGAGGAAATCAACAATCCATACAATGAAAAATGGGTGAAGCCATACAACATACTTGCTAAAACTTATCAAATTTCGGTTGTTGGCACCACAAGTGTTGGCTACATTGTAGGTGGCCCCTATGAAGGTAAAAAGATGGTTGGTTGTTCGCTTGCTGTTGACCCCAATGGAATTGTTGCACAAGGAGAGTTTAATGAATTTGCAAGTGAATTAATTACCATTAACATCAACTTGGTAAATCGACCTGAAAAAGGCACCCAGATTGGTAAAATGCTATTAACAAAAGGATTTTCATTCGAATATAATACATAACTTAAAACCTACCATGTCATATCAAATTTGTAACAGATGTATTTGTGATACCAGTATCGAGAATATCAAATTTAACAGCGATGGGATTTGCAGCTTCTGCGAGTTACACGATGAGTTGGAAAAAATTTATCCGCTAAACAGTGAAGGAGAGCAAAAGCTAAATAAGATTATTGCTCAAATTAAAGCAGACGGCAAAGATAAAAGGTATGATTGTGTGTTGGGTGTTTCGGGAGGTAGAGACAGTATGTATACCCTTCACAACTTGGTTACCAAGTTTAATTTGCGTCCGCTTGCTGTGCATTTCAACGATGGCTTTGGGAATCCTATAGCCGGAGAAAATATGAGAAAGGCTACCAAAAAATTAGGAGTTGATCTTATAACAATTACCTCCGATTGGAGAGAATCGAAAGATTTAAAAATTGCCTTTTTAAAAGCTTCAACACCAGATATGGAAGAAGGCACCGATATTGGCATTGCAACAGCATTGTATGGTGCTGCAAACAAATATAATTTAAAATATATTGTTATTGGGCAATCATTCAGAACCGAGGGTATTGCCCCGTTAAGTTGGAATTTTTTAGACGGTAAATATTTAAAAAACGTGCACAAAAAATTTGGCACTGTGCCTTTAAGAAAGTGGACTCCTGATGATCCGGGTTTTAATTTGGATATCAAGGAAATGCTTTATTATACCGTTTACAAAAGAATAAAAACATTCCCTGTTTTGTATTATCAAAATTATGTGCGTGAGGATGTTGACAGTTTGCTCGAAAAGGAGTTAGATTGGAAAAATCCGGGCGCTCACTATTTCGATGATTTGTATCAAAGTTTAATGACAAAAATCCTCCGCGAGAAATTTAAAATAGACAGAAGAATTTTCAATTATTCGGCCTTGGTTAGATCGGGGCAAATGGCACGAGAAAGTGCACTCGAAAAAGTTAAAACAAAGTACTCTATAGAGGATCCAAAAACCATTGACCTTTGTATAAAAAGACTTGGTATTACAGAAGCAGAGTTGAATGAATATGTTGCACGAAAGCCGCTTACCTTTAAGGATTATAAAACAAACTATCGTTTAATTAAATTGGCACGACCTGCTATTTGGCTTTTTGCATACCTTAATTTATTACCAAAAACTGCCTATCATAAATATTTTAAGTGCGGATAATTAGTCTCTCATACTGCCCTTCTCAATCAAGTTATTTATACCTTCCCAAAAGGCATGTTGAAGCGTATTTATACCTTGCAAATTTTTATGCTGTGAATGGTAAAGATGTCACAATAGGCAGCGGCATGTGCAGAAAAAGCTTGGCTCAACATAATAATTTTAACAGTAAAAGTTACAATAGTATACAATGAATAAATTACACATATTAGTTACAGGTGGTGCCGGATTTATTGGCTCTCATCTTTGTGATCAACTGCTGTCAAACGGACACAAGGTTGTTGCGGTTGACAATTTAATTAATGGCAAGCTCAGGAATATTGAGCAGGCACAGCGCAATCCCGATTTTTCATTCATACAAGAAGATATTTTAAACGCTTCTAAAATGATTGAACTCACAAAGGGTGTTGATGTTATTTTTCATTTAGCATGTTTAGGTGTTCGTCACTCCATTCACAGTCCAAGAGAAAATCATTTGGTAAATGCCGAAGGTTCACTGAATATGTTGGAGGCTGCAAGAGTCAATCATGTTAAACACTTCTATTACATTTCAACATCTGAAATTTATGGCGATGTAAAAACCTTTCCGATTAACGAGTTTGCTGTTCCACTCCCCAAAACGGTTTACGGTTCGAGTAAACTTGCCGGAGAAAACTATGCATACAGTTATTTCCAATGCTATCAATTGCCTGTAACAGTGTTACGTATTTTTAATAACTACGGACCAAGAGCACATTATGAAGGCGATGCCGGAGAAGTGATACCGCGCAGTATTGTGAACATGTTGTACGGAAAAAATCCTATCATTTTTGGTGATGGCTCTGTTACCCGAGATTTCTTTTTTGTGAAAGACACAGCCAAAGTGCTTTCTGAACTCATCAATATAAAAGGACTTGCCGGAGAAATCATCAATATTGGTACTGGAGAAGAAATAACCATGAAGCACCTGATGGAGCAACTGATAACATTGGTAAACAATGGTAACCATATTGAATACCTTGACGATAGGCCGGCAGATGTGCCAAGATTATGGGTTGACAATGCAAAATTCAAAACAATTACAGGATTTAAAAGTGCTGTATCTTTTGAGCAAGGGTTAACCGAAACAAT
>JBILUU010000324.1:0-3750 GCA_044370815.1 Bacteroidia bacterium | reverse complement strand
CAATGTCTTGTATTTATCTGAAAATTGTAATGGAATAATTCATTTAATTATATGTACAGAAAAAGGTGAAAAACATTTTACACTATTAAAGCAATAATTTAAGATTAATACTTGAAATGAAAAAAAACTAATACACACTAATTATCTATATTAACCAATTACAAAAACACTAAGTGTTTTATAAATAATTATGTCTGTCCTCAAGCATTTTCATTTTAAATATTAATAAATCAGAAGGCTATTTTATACTAAAGTATCTCATTGTTTAAATATCTTAAAGTGGGGTCAATTTGATGTTTAATTTAAATTTTTTTTATGCTATTCTTATTGTTTTCGTTACAATTTTTTGTGATAGATCAATAGCGCAAACATTTGTAAACGTAGCGCCTGCTCAGAACATTTTTCATTCTGCCCCAAGTTTTGACACCTCAGGTGGAGGCGTGTCTTTTTACGATTTTGATGATGATGGTTGGGATGATTTAACCTTAACCCGCGAAGATGACACTATCTTATTTTACAGAAATAATCAGGGTGTTTTTGAATTATTACCGTTGGCTATTTATATCGCAGGAGAAACCAAACAGGCCATTTGGGTAGATTACGACAATGATAGTGACAATGATTTATTTGTTTCTGTAAAAAATGCACCATGCAGGTTATACCAAAATGATGGTAATTTTAATTTTTATGATGTTAGCTTGCAGGCTGGTTTATATAACTCGGCCGGACCCAATTATGGTGCTTCATTTGGTGATTACAATAAAGATGGATTATTAGATTTGTACTTATGCAGATATTCTGATGCCATCTTTAATCCCAACCCACTAGAGTTAAATGCTCTTTATAAGAATAATGGCGATGGCACCTTTACAAATGTTGCTACAATTGCAGGTGTTGATGACGGTATAAAAAATTCGTTTCAAGCGAGCTGGTTCGACTATAACAAAGATGGATGGCCCGATTTGTATGTAATAAATGACAAATACGATTACTATAACAGTTTATATAAAAACAATGGTAATGGCACCTTTACTGATGTTACCACAATTAGTGGCACAGCAGATACAGTAGCAAGTCCAATGTCTAGTTCCGTGGCCGATTTTGATGAAGATGGCGATTTAGATATTTTTATGAGTAACACAGCATCTCCAGATAGTTGTAGATTATTAGTAAACAATAATGATGGCACCTTTACAAATATGATTACTCAATATGGAATATTTAATGGAGAGTTTACCTGGGGATCAGCGTGGTTTGATGCAGAAAATGATACCGATTTAGATTTAATGGTGGCCTCCGACATTGCTACTCCACAACCAAAAAATTATCTTTATTTAAATACAGGTAGCCAGTTATTTATTGAAGCATCACAAAACTTTCAAAGCACCAATTATGCTTCAAGCAGATCGGTAGCCATTGGAGATATCAGTAATGATGGAAAAACTGATATAATTGTAAATAATACAGACAGTTTTTATTCTTATTTGTGGGAAAACACAGGTTCAAACAATAATAATTTTATTAAAATTACACTGCGTGGAAGTATATCTAACAAAATGGCTATTGGCTCATGGATATATGTTTATTTAGGAAATAAAAAATATACACACTATACCTTTTGTGGCGAAAACTATTTAGGGCAAAGTACGCAGCATCATAGTTTTGGATTAGGACAAAATAATGTTGTTGACTCTGTTGTTATTCAATTTCCTTCAGGAATCATTGACAGGTATTATAATCTGGCAGTGAACCAGTCTTACACTTTTGTTGAAAGCTTAAATTTATCCACTCAAATTGTGTATGCTGGTAATTTAAGTGTTTGTGAAGGCGATTCAATTGTATTGGATGCAGGTAATTACACTTCCTTTTTGTGGAGCAACGGAGCTAATACCAGATACTTAACTGTTTATCAAAGTGGAAGTTATTGGGTAGATGTAACTTCATCATTAGGTACTATGCTATACAGTGATACTTTGCAAATTGAATTTGTAAACCTACCTCAAATTAGTATAGATGCTCAAAACATTAGTTGTAATGGCTTAGCTGATGGAAGTATTATTTTAGATATTGTTAATCAAACCAATGACTATACCGTTAATTGGAATTTAGGTTTACAAGGCGATACGCTCAATAATTTAGCCGCGGGCAATTACACGTATGAGTATAATGACATCTATGGGTGCTATTTTACAGATTCCATTAATCTTTTAAGTCCTTATGCATTAAATGTAATATCACAAGTAATCCCTTATTCATCTATAAGCTATGGTTCCATTCAAAGTATCATTAATGGCGGCACTCCGCCTTATGAAGTATATTTAGATAGTATTCTACAGGGTTTAATGATTGACAGTTTATTACCTGGTTTTTATTTCTATGAGGTATATGATGCCAACGGGTGCATGTATTCAAACACCATCGAAATTGTTGATTATACTACAGTAAGTTTAAATGCTACATTGAATGGTATTTTAAAATTTCAGAATCCTATCTATGAAAGTAAACTGCACATCGAAGGAGTTGAAAATATGACTGAAATAGCTTTGTATAATTCGATGGGGCAATTAATACCATCAACATTTGAAAATAATAACCTTCATTTTGAAGCAGCTTACACTGGTTTACTTTATTTAAAAATTGTTGAGAATGGTAAGGAACAGCATTTCAAAATTTTGAAGTTATCATGTTTTTAAGATTCACCCCACATCAAGGAAGATAAATGCAGCCCCCTTTACTGTCATTTAAGGCACCCGTAACACTTCTGAGAGCATTTGCCTGATTGCCCACCCTAAGCATGCCTAAAAATGCAAATATGAGCGCCTCCTTAAAATCTATGAGTTGGTTGTCAGGAATAATTAATTTGCTATTGCATTTTTGCTGAATACAGTCAATTAAAAATTTATTTTTTGTGCCACCACCTGTAACTAAAACCTTTTTGTTTTTCAAAATATTACTTGAAATTTGCAAGGCAATAAATTCGCAATAAGTGCGTAATTTATTTGCGGTAACACTACTACTGGCGTTTAAAATTGGTTTTATTACGGTGTTATACCATTCATAACCCAGAGAATGTTGATTTAAGTGACTTTTTTGTGCCGCTTCAAGACAATGGTTTAACAAATCTTTTTCTATCATTCCTGATTTAGCTATCAGTCCGTCCTTATCATAAGCCAAATTTACTTCTTTTGCCAATTCATTTAATGCCATGTTACAAACACCAATATCAAAAGCTTTTCGTTTTCCATGCTCCTGAAATGAAATATTGCTGATGCCTCCTAGGTTTAGGCAATAATCATACTCAACGAATAATAATTCATCGCCAACAGGCACTAAGGGTGCACCTTGCCCACCATAAGCTACATCGGAAGTTCTAAAATCGCAAATGGTAATTATACCAGAACGCGCAGCAATGTTAGCTCCGTGGCCAAGCTGAAAAGTGAAACCTTTATGAGGTTGATGAAAAATGGTATGTCCATGGGAAGCTATATAATCGGGTCTGATATCATGTATTTCACAAAACTTTTTTACTTCGAGCCCTATTAAATCTCCGTATTGATGGTGTAAAGCAATCAAATCGGCACCATTGAGGTGAAAAGCATGCTGTAATGATTTTATTTCATTTTCAGTATAAGGAATTGTCTCGGCACATTTTATTTCATATTTCCAAGCTTCATTTTCTTTCCAAAATTTACATGCAGCAATATCTAAGCCGTCAAGTGAGGTGCCGCTCATTAAGCCGATGATGATCAT
>JBILUU010000323.1:0-3752 GCA_044370815.1 Bacteroidia bacterium | reverse complement strand
TCTATCTTTTTAGGAAGCTTGCCCAATGTATTGCGCATGCGCACCACGGGCAGTTCTTCCTTAATCAATTCATTGGAAACAACAAGGCCCTCGGGTAAATCTTGTAAGGCAATTTTTTTATGCATCAGGTTTTCAATTAGCTCCAAGGCCTCTTCATCTTTTGGGGTAATAAAAGCAATAGCTTGTCCTTGTTTATCTGCACGCCCTGTTCTTCCAATTCTGTGCATATAATTTTCGGCAACACCTGGCATATCAAAATTAATCACATGGCTTACCTCAGCAATATCTATACCGCGTGCCACCAAATCACTTGCAATTAACATTCTGTATGTGCCTTCTTTAAAAAGCTTTACCGCTTCAAACCTACTCAATTGCGACTTCTTGGAGTGAATAATGCCAACTTCATTTTCAAAATCGCTGTGCATGAGCTCAAACAACTGATCGGCCAAATTAATTGTTGAAACAAACACGAGTACTTTGCGCATTTCATCGTTTGTTTGCAACAGCATGCGCAATAAATTTAATTTTGTATTAAAGTTAGGCACTGCATAAGCATATTGCTCAATACTTTCAAGCGGGGTGCCGGTTGGAGCTGCCTCAATTTTAACGGGCTCATTAAAGTGTATATTAATAAAAGCTTCCACCTCTTCGGTTAGCGTGGCCGAAAACATCAAGTTTTGTCGCTTTGATGCCATCAAATCTAAAATCCTTCCCAGCTGTGGTCTAAAGCCCAAATTGAGCATTTCATCAACCTCATCAATCACCAGCTTTTTAATTGATTTTAAGTTTAACACACCTGTTAAGGCCAAGTCGAGCAGTCGTCCCGGTGTAGCTACCAATACATCCATTCCCTGATGCACCAGTTGTTTTTGCGTATTTATATTGGTACCACCATACACCCCAATCACATCTACACTCATATATTTGGTAAGCTGCTTCACTTCCTCAACTACCTGTTGTACCAATTCACGTGTAGGTACCATCACCAATATTTGTGGTGTTTTATCTTTGTTAAACTTCCATTGCATTAATGTTGGCAACAAATAAGCAATAGTTTTTCCGGTACCAGTTTGTGCAATGCCCACTACATCGCGCCCCGACATCATTACCGGATAACCCTTAGCCTGTATGGTAGTTGGGTTTACGTAACCCATTTCGTCCAAGGCTCGCTGTAAAAATGTGTTGAGTGTTAAATCTTTGAATGTGAGCATTGACATCGCAATAGGAGAAAGAAAAATTGATTAAAAAAGATGTTGTAATAAACCCTAATTAGAAAACAAAGAATCTACAAATTCCACTTTATTGAAAACCTGCAAATCTTCCATCTTTTCGCCCACACCAATATACTTTACCGGGATTTTAAATTCATCAGAAATACCAATCACTACACCACCTTTAGCCGTACCATCTAATTTGGTTAAAGCCAATGCATTTACTTCTGTAGCCGCAGTAAACTGCTTACATTGTTCTATGGCATTTTGCCCAGTGGAGGCATCAAGCACAAGCAATATTTCATGAGGCGCATCAGGCACCACCTTTTGCATCACCTTTTTAATTTTGGTGAGCTCGTTCATTAAATTAATTTTGTTGTGCAAACGACCTGCTGTATCAATAATTACCACATCAGCATTTCTTGCGGTGCCGGCTGTAACCGCATCAAAAGCCACCGATGCAGGGTCAGCACCCATGCCTTGATGTATTAAATCTACATCTACGCGTTTGCTCCAAATTTCTATCTGATCAACTGCGGCTGCCCTAAAGGTATCAGCAGCACCCAACAATACTTTTTTACCTGCTTTCTTAAACTGGTAGGCCAATTTGCCAATCGTAGTGGTTTTACCCACACCATTAACACCAACCACCATTATTACATAAGGTTTTTTTCCTTCGGGCACCGTAAATTCTACGGCATCGGTAGTATTGTTTTCAGCTAAAAGCGCAGCTATTTCCGACTTTAAAATAGCGTTCAAATCGCTTGTATTTACATATTTATCGCGGGCCACGCGCGCCTCAATGCGTTCAATAATTTTTAGGGTAGTGTTTACACCCACATCAGAGGTAATCAATATTTCCTCCAAATTATCGAGCACCTCAGCATCAACCGTGCTTTTACCAACAATCGCTTTGGTAATTTTCGAGAAAAAACTCTCTTTAGTTTTGGCAAGGCCCTGATCTAAGCTTTCTTTTTTATCTTTCGAAAAAAAACTAAAAATACCCATCTTCAGCTTAAATTATTTTATGGTAAATAAAAATGTTGATGCAATGTAAATAAAAAAAGCTCCTTCCGCAATGAAAGAAGCTTTTTCATGATTGAAAGTTTGCTGTTACTTAGTAAAAAAATCTTTCACGTGATCGTTATGTACAATTTCTTCTTTGAAACTATACGATCCTGTTTTCGGTGATTTTACCATTTTAATTACTTTGGTAAAATTATTTCCTTTTCCTGTTTTAAGTGTTGCCACTACCTTCTTAGCCATGGGTCAATATTGGTTTGAGGATGAATATTATTTAATTTCTTTATGAACTGTTTTCTTTTTCAAAATGGGGTTGTATTTTTTCAACTCCAAACGGTCGGGGGTATTTTTTTTGTTTTTGGTGGTAATGTACCTGCTTGTACCAGACATACCGCTGGTTTTGTGCTCGGTGCACTCCATAATAACTTGTATTCTACTGCCTTTCTTAGCCATGATTACTTAATCTTAATCGTTTATACTATTTTAAATAACCGTTTTTGTAAACCTCATCAATACAAGCGCTGATCCCTTTTTTGTTGATAGTGCGCAATGCTGAGGTAGATACTTTTAAGGTAATCCACTCATTCTCTTCAGGGATAAAGAATTTTTTCACCTGCAAATTTGGTTTAAATAATCGTTTAGTCTTTCTGTTAGAGAAAGAAACGCTATTTCCTACAATTGCCTTTTTACCTGTTAAATCGCAAATTCTTGACATGACTTTTTTCTTTTTTTGAAAACGGAGTGCAAATAACGGTAAAATTTTACTTCAATGCAAATTTATTTTTAATAATTTGATTAGCTGATTAGCTAATGAGCAGATTAGCTGATTAGCTGATGAAAAATGTCATTTATAGCTGCAATCAGTCGTTAAATTTATGAAGTTAGCTTAAATTCTGAACAATATGGGCAAATCCGCCCTATTGGTCGGTCGGGCTGTGCGCGGTACACGGTACCTTGCTTCCATCCCTTTTGCAATAAATTCGGTTTTACTGTTAAATTGGAGAAAAAAATGGTGATTCCTGTGTCTTACGCTTAACTTAGACCTGTCAGGTTTCCAAAACCTGACAGGTCTCTTTTTTTTGCGTTTAACAAAAATTTTATTTTCCTATTAATCAACTATTTAAACAAAAAAATGAGCATTAAGCAACCAAAAAATGCGATTCGTAGTCTTAAAATTATAAATTAGCTACATATTAACCCCCTAAATCCTTTAATTTATGAGTTCAAATTCATTAAATTTTAAAGGGCTACAAAATGGCAAAAGCCTCGAAGCACTAAGCTTCCTAAGCCAAAGTGTAATTTTCCACAATCGCAGAGAGAGAGAGAAAGAAAGAGCCTCGCGCGAAAAATAAGTTACGATGGCGATATTTACAAATCTTTTTAATTGTTTTTTGTTGCGTTTTAGGTAAAAATATAATGGCGCAAACGGGCAATAGTTGTAGTAATCCATATGTGATGAATTTAACGAATGGTGCTGGTAATGCGGAGTTTCAATTTCATTATCCTGATACGGTGATG
>JBILUU010000033.1:0-13432 GCA_044370815.1 Bacteroidia bacterium | reverse complement strand
AGGGAAAAATGCAAAGCGCCATCAAGATTGCCTCTGCCATTATTGATGCGCTTCCAAAAGACAAACTATCTCCCGAATCCACCGAGAAAAAAGAAGGATTCATTCATCCGGTGAGCGTGAATGGCCTTATCGAGAAAACAACGGTACAGTTCATTATCAGAGATTTTGAGACTGCTAATTTGAAAAAGCACGAGGTATTGCTCGAGGAAATAGTGAATCAGGTGATACAAAAATATCCAGGGGCTAGCTACAATTTTGAAGTGAAAGAACAATATAGAAACATGAAAGAAGTATTGCAGCATCATCCACAGGTTTCCTCCTTTGCAGTAGAGGCTGTTCAAAGAAGTGGGCTAACTCCTGTATTATCAAGCATCCGTGGCGGTACCGATGGATCCCGATTGTCATTCATGGGACTGCCTTGCCCCAATATTTTTGCGGGAGAGCATGCTTTTCACAGCAAATTAGAATGGGTGAGCATTCAAGACATGGAACGCGCAGTTGACACAATCATTAACCTAGCTCGCATTTGGGAGGAGAAATCATAACATCATAAAAAATGCCCCGCACTTATTAGAAATTATATTACATTTGAGCCTTTAAATTTATCATATGAACATACACGAATATCAAGGAAAAGAAGTATTAAAATCTTTTGGAGTTGCCATACAAGAAGGAATTGTTGCCGACACACCGGAGGCGGCTGTTAAAGCAGCTCAGGATTTACAAAAACAAACCGGTACAGGTTGGTGGGTTGTAAAATCTCAAATTCATGCCGGAGGGCGCGGAAAAGGTAAAATTAAAGGCACCGAGCAAAGAGGAGTTGCACTCGCTAAGTCGCTCGATGATGTAAAAACCATATCAAGCAATATTTTAGGAAACGTGCTTGTCACCATTCAAACAGGTGAGGCAGGTAAAAAGGTAAATAAAGTGCTTATTGCACAAGATGTTTACTATCCTGGTGAATCACAACCCAAAGAGTTTTACATGAGTGTATTGTTAAACCGTGCAACAGGAAGAAACATTATTATGTACAGCACCGAAGGTGGTATGGATATAGAGGAAGTTGCGCACAACACGCCTCATTTAATTCATAAAGAAGAGGTAGACCCTAAGGTTGGTTTACAAGGTTTTCAAGCAAGAAAAATTGCTTTTAACCTAGGTCTTGAGGGAGCAGCGCACAAAGAAATGGTAAAATTCGTAAGCGCTTTGTATAAGGCCTACGACTCGATTGATGCTGCTATGTTTGAAATTAATCCCGTACTTAAAACATCTGATAATAAAATTATTGCTGTTGACTCAAAGGTTAACCTTGATGAAAACGCGCTATACAGACACGCTGATCTTGCCGCCCTGCGTGATATTCATGAAGAAGACCCAACAGAAGTTGAGGCCGGTGAACATAATCTTAACTATGTAAAATTAGATGGGAACGTTGGTTGTATGGTGAATGGAGCCGGTCTTGCTATGGCCACCATGGACATTATTAAGCTCAGTGGGGGAGAACCTGCCAACTTTCTTGATGTGGGCGGTACAGCCAATGCTCAAAGAGTTGAACAAGCGTTCCGAATTATTTTAAAAGATCCCAATGTAAAAGCCATTCTTGTAAATATTTTTGGTGGTATTGTGCGTTGCGATAGGGTTGCTCAAGGTATTGTAGATGCTTATAATAATATGGGCAACATTCATGTTCCAATCATTGTAAGATTGCAAGGTACCAATGCTGTTGAAGCCAAGAAAATAATTGACGAGTCGGGGTTAAAGGTATTCTCTGCCATTCAATTGCAAGAAGCAGCCGACCTAGTTAAGCAAGTATTAAGCTAAATCAAATTGTTTTATATTGCGCTCATCACGCTACTTTTATTGAGTAGTGTGATGAGTCAATTGATATCATCAGATAATATCTGATTGATTCTGTTCAATAACTCTTTTATTGAAATTGGTTTGGGCAAAAAACCATCCACAAATATTTGATAGCCCGAAGTTCTTGCCATATTTTCGCTCATGGCCGATAAAAAAAATATGCGGGTGTGATCAAGGGTAATATTTTCTCTCATTTTTTTGCTAGCCTCGAAGCCATTCATCTCTGGCATCATAATATCTAGGATGACTAAAGCAGGTTTTGTTTGCAAAGCAAGTTCGAGTGCCTCAATGCCATTGTTGGCCTTAAATACTGTGAAGCCGCTCTTTGCTAAATTATATGAGATAAACTCTCTGATATCGGGTTCATCATCTGCAATAAGTATACTTCTGTTGGCCGGCATAAAATTTTTTGACAATAATAGGTGTGCTATGTATCATCAATAATAAGCGAGTGTTAACATTGTATGAATAGCTGACATAAAACTGTTAAAAGCATTTAAAATTCAGTTAAATTGTCACTTAAAATAATTTTGGAAAAATTTTTGTGGACAACAAACATAAAAAACAACAATGGGAATATATATCATATTTGGAATTTTTGCCCTCATCAGTTGGGCAGTTAGCAATCAATTAAAGAATAAGTTTCAAACATACAGCGGTATGCACTTGCATGGCAATATGAATGGCTATGAGGTAGCTATGCGTATGCTGCAAGACGAGGGAATTTATCACGTAAAAATAATTTCGGTAGACGGACAATTGACTGATCATTACAACCCTATTGACAAAACAGTTAATTTGAGTAGAGAGGTGTATCATGGCAGAAACGTGGCAGCAGCAGCGGTAGCTGCGCACGAGTGCGGGCATGCCATACAGCATGCCAAATCATATGCATGGTTAAATTTTAGAAGTCAGTTGGTACCTATTGTTAGCGCTACTTCCAAATATATGCAATGGGTTTTATTGGCCGGGGTAGTTCTAATTAATGTCAGCTTAATTCCCTTGGGTATTGGTATTGCGCTGTTTTCTATGACTACCTTGTTTTCATTCATCACGCTACCGGTAGAGTTTGATGCCTCACGCAGGGCGCTGAATTGGCTCGAAAGCGCTCGTGTTACCGATCGCTCTAATCATGCTTATGCAAAGGATGCGCTTAAATGGGCAGCAATGACCTATGTGGTAGCCGCGTTGGGTTCTTTGGCCACTTTAGTTTATTACATCATGCTGTTCCTTGGTAATCAGCGGAGAAACAATTAGAGCTTTACTTTTTGCGTTTGAAGGCGCTGAAACTTTTTTCAACACTGTCGAGCAGTTTTTTGAGTAGGTCAAAATAGAGCGTAACTGCCATTAAAAGGCTCATTCCCCAAATCACCAAACTATTTATCCAATAGGTGGAGTAATAGTCACCTGCCAATGGCTTGCGTGGTGCAAAAAAGTGTGCTCTAATAATTCCGTCCGGTTCCGGATCTAGGTAAATGGGATCAATTTTTTGTATGAGTTTTCCATCAATTTCGAGCATCTTATCAATTACTTGTCTGTTTGTCATTAAATCTTTAAGGTTGGCATTTTCATGGGCATTGATAAGCATTTCCATGCCATTTTTTTGTTCCCTATTTATTTTATTGACGATTTTTTCTCTCTTAGAACTCGCCTGATTTTCCATCTTCACGTAGTACTCATTTTTTAATTCATTGAGATATTTTTTGGTGGCAGTTCCTACTTGCTTATTGAAATCGTTAGGGTTCAGTTGCTCAAGGTATTCAAATGTAGGTTTGATGCTGTTCTTCTTCACCGGAATAGCCATTTCTTTGGCAATCTCATGCTTTAGCAAACTTAAATCATATTTATATTGTTCGTGCATTTTTGGGTCATTCAAGAGATTTTCTGCATCATCAACCTTGGCAATCAAGCGACCTAAGTAATACGTTTTCTTGTATAATGCTTTGCTAATTGTTTTGTCGTAATTGTAGAATTGCGATTCGTAAGCGTTATTCATATACTGATTCACAGCAAGCGCTTCGTAGGCCCATCTTGATGCCATTAATTCGCCCCATATCGGCACCTTGGTTTGGGAGGTTACAGCAGGATTAAGTTTATCAAATTTAACAATAACACCACTGAGTAACAATTGCGGAATAATTAGGAATGGGATAAGAATATAAATCGTTACCGCAGAATTAAAGCTCGCAGAAATATTAAGCCCAAGCATATTGGCGAAGCAACTTGTGGTAAATAAGATGTACCAATAATCGGTGTACATGCCATCAATACCTAAAATAGTGTTACCAATGAGCACAAAGGTGAGTGTTTGAATGGCGCTCAAGAAAAACATGATAGCCACCTTGCTGAAGAGATAACTGCCTTTGCTCAGATTTAGGAATGATTCACGCTTTAGAATTCTTCTGTCTCGGATAATTTCCTCTGCACTTACCGTTAACCCAACAAACAAGGCAATGATTACAGCCATGAGCAGGTATGCCGGAATATTTTCGTTTTGCGAGTAGTTGTATCCTGTTGAGGAGGTATCGGTATTGTAAAAACGCACCAAGTAGCTAAGGATAAGCGCTAGGATAGGGGTTTCCAAGAAATTGATGATGAGGTACTGCTTATTGGTAAGCTTACTCATGACATCGCGCGTGATAAATACCTTAAATTGATTAATTTTATTAGGAATAGAAAAGGTACTTTTAGGAATTTCACCGGTATGGGTTTCGGACATACGCGGGTTGAGCTCCTTTAAATAATACTCATTCCACTCTTTAGGAGAAATTTTTCGGGTTAATGTGGCGTTTCCGTATTCGTCAATCACTTTTGTTTCAATGATGTTGAATATTTGTTCGGGATTTACATTGCCGCATGTGATGCATTCGCTCTCATTGGCATTGGCATGATTGATTTGCTTTTTAAAATAAATCACTGCTTCAACAGGGTTGCCATAGTAAATGGGATAACCGCCTAAATCTAAAATGAGCAGTTTATCGAACATTTTATAAATATCTGAAGAAGGCTGATGTATAACCACAAACACAAGTTTACCTTTAAGCGCGAGTTCTTTCAGCAGGTCCATGATGTTTTCGCTGTCGCGTGATGAAAGCCCCGAGGTGGGCTCGTCAACGTACAGCACAGATGGTTCTCTGATGAGTTCGAGTCCAATATTGAGTCTTTTTCTTTGTCCACCGCTGATTGTTTTTTCGAGCGGACTACCAACTTTTAAATTGGCCGTTTCACTCAGTCCTAGGTCGCTGAGCAGGCTATTAACCATCTCTTTGATACGCTCGTCATCATACTGACCAAAGCATAATTTAGCATTATAAAACAGATTTTGAAAAACGGTAAGCTCTTCAATGAGCAAATCATCTTGTGAAATATGCCCTATAACACCTTCAATTTTTTCCTTTTGAGTATGTATGTTTATTCCGTTAATAAGCACTTCGCCTTTATATGGATTTTCCATCCCGTTCAACACATTCAAAACGGTAGATTTTCCCGCACCACTACCTCCCATGATACCAATAAGCGTGCCCGATTCCTCATTGAGGTTGAGTGCGTGCAAGCCAATTCTTCCACTTTTAAACCGGTATTCCAACCCTTTTACCTGAAATTGTAATTTAGCTTTTTCACTACTTGCAAGGAAACTGCTGATTACATCACTGTAAAAAATAGGTTGTAATTTGGTGCTTCTGATGCTTGAGCCCTGTGTAAAAATATATACCCTTCCTGCTTTAACCTCTTGACCATTGAGATATATTTCACTCTGCCCAAAATACCTAAACACATACATGCCAACGCTTGGAATATCTAGCACTTCAATTTGCCCTTGAAGGGTTTCGCTCAGGTGAAATTTGCAATATCCAATATCAGCGGGCTTTTTGCTATCAATAATCAATATGTATGGACTGCTTATCTCTCCGGCCGATTTGCTGTTAACAAACTTAAGGCATCTTTTGTATTCTTCTTCATCTATATTAAATGATGAAGCAACCGTATCAACAAATTCCAGTTCCTGATCGCTTACGTTTTCATTAGAGTTGATAAATTCAATTAATCGGATCAGCACCACAACTTTTTGTCGTTGTGCCAGTTCTTTATTGATTTCAGTGCATATTCTTAATACTTTAACAGAGTTGAGTGAAAGTTTTTTAGTGGCATTTCCGCCTTTACTTAGCTTATGTATCGATTCAATATCATGATCAAATACCTTAAGATATTGCTCAACCAGCTCTTGATTGAGTTGTTGTTTTAAAAACGATTGAACGATATTTCTTCCAATCACATTAACGCCATCTACCTTAGCAATAATTGCAAACAATTGCATTAGGGCTCTTAGTATATTTTCACTCATGTTAAAAATTTAGGATGTTGCATCCGGGTTAGTTGAATTTTAAACTTAATCTTAGACCAATATAAACAAAAAAAGACATTGATCATTTCTGACAATGCCTTTCTGTTTAACTTTTTTGTATCTACTGCTTAAAGCTAATCATCATTACAGCACAGCCACTTTTTGCTTTGCCTGGAATAATTTGTGCTTCTATAGTGCAGTCGAGGGTTGAAACAAATTTGAAATCCCAATAAGGGGCATTTTTTTGCTCGGCATTGTCAAACAAAACATTTCTGTCTTTATCATAAATTCTGAATAAAAGATTACCATCGCCTAAACCACTGCAGGCAGCGATACGGTAGGTGGTGCCACCGTAAAAGGTTGACTGGAATTCTGCAATTTCTTTATCAAGAAGGATTGCTCTGTAATGCTGTCCATCGCTGATGAACTTATTGGTCATGTGGCGCATACAAGCGTGGGTTACTGTATCGCACTGTGCTTTGGCTTCATTACCAAAAAACACTACGGCAGTAAAAAGAAACAGGGCTATAGTTATTTTACGAATCATAAACGTTGAGATTAAATATTTTTATTAATTAATGATCATTTGACGGATAGCATTCAACTTTTCTGAGATATTGTTCAACTGCTCGTCAGTGATTTTAACATCAGTGGTGCTGTTGATTGTTGTAATTTTGTTGGCCACATCGGTTGTTGGCTTAATGTAGGTGTATTTAATTTCAATATCCTCAAACTCATGATATAAGTCCACCAGCGCATCGGTAAGCTCGGTAAGTTCAGTCATATCAGGATTCTGGTAAAAAGGAGTCAACAACTTAATTACATGGTCAAGTGTGTTTTTTTGCTCTCCAACACGCTGTATAACGTTTTTCTTGTTTTTAAAGTCTTTCTTCAATATGTTGAGCGTAAAGTACATACTTTCAACCCAACCTCCAGTTATTACCATGCCGCTTACCGCATTTCTATCGTTGTTTTTAAGATACAAGTCGGTGGCGCGATAAGCAGATGTAAAGATGCTTAACAGTGAGTCATTATTACTCATATTTTTCTCGAATCTTTTCATCAAGTTTTCATCAAAAGCACCTGAAACGTTAATGTCTTCAGCCAATTTCTTGGACGCGTTTAAATATCCCAAAGCATCTTGTGTTTGGCCATAAATGATTACATATCCTAAATCTGCGCCATAAACACCTAGGTTAAGTGCTTTTTTATATTCGGTAGAATAGGCTGGCAGCTTAGATGTTACATTGAGCAAATCTTTTGAGTAGTTGGCACCACTTGTTTTCAAGAGAATACTTGTTTGAAGAGGAGAGGGAATGCTAAAAAGCTCACCATTCACACTCACCAAATTGTCTTTTGATGCATCAATTACGTCCTCCTCCGTGTTTTCTGCCTCTTTTTTATCGCCCTTGCATCCCGAAAAGAAAAGCGAGGTGGAGCCAATCATAAAACATATTGCGGTAAGTCTTAGATATTTATTGTAATTCATAAGGTTTATATTTAATCTGTGCAAGTAATAAAAAATTAATGAAACAACAAAAAAAAGTAATTAATTAATACCAAATATCATCATTTTTAGATGTTGATTTTTGTCCATTAATCGTTTGTTTTCATTTTAGTGATCTTCATGTAAAACAAATGATTGCTGGTATTATACCACTGTGATTTATCAATAATTTAAAATCTCACCTCTCTATTGGTCTTGATAAAATAAGCCAACAAAAATCGAAATAGGAATTTGAAATGTTTTATCCCTAATAAACGTATGCAATGTTTGGCAACTGCAATAATGGAGATGCAGATTGATCAGATGATATTAACTTCTCTCTCTAATTCAATGCCAAAGGTGGCTTTTACCTTTTCAATCACCAAGCATGAGAGGTCGTATATTTGATTTCCAGTGGCATGGCCATAGTTTACTAAAACGAGCGCTTGCATAGCATGAACGCCTGCATCCCCGGTGCGATATCCCTTCAATCCGCATTTTTCTATGAGATAGCCGGCAGCTGTTTTGATATATTGCCCGTCAACAGGATAGGCAGGCAAATCTGGAAAATCTACTTTCAGTTGATGATAGTGCTCATTAGATATAGTTGGATTTTTAAAAAAGCTTCCTGCATTGCCAATGGCACGTGGGTCGGGCAATTTGCTTTGCCTGATGGCACACACTGCTTTACTGATATGACTGATGCTTGGTTCTAAATTCATTTTCTTGAGTTCTGCTTCGATAGCTCCATAGCTTGTATTGATGCGGTGTTCGGTAGATAACTGAAAGGTAACTTCCAAAATAATATATTTCCCTTTTCCCGCTCTTTTGAAAAAACTCTCACGATAGCCAAAATGACATTGTTCTTTATTGAAGATTTTAATTTCTCCTGTCGAAATTTCAAGTGCTTTCAAACACACAAAAACATCTTTAATTTCTACGCCATAGGCACCAATATTTTGCATAGGACTTGCCCCCACATAACCGGGTATAAGACTCAAGTTTTCGATGCCGCCTAAGTTATTGTCTAGCGCATACAAAACAAGTTCATGCCATACCTCACCTGCCGCGGCTGTAACATGGTATTCAGTTTTGCTAACCTGTTCTTTGCGTATGCCTTTTGTTAGGTTGTGTAGCACAATTCCATTAAAATCTTTGGTAAACAGGATATTGCTGCCACCACCTAAAATTAGATTTTTGTTTTCTTTAAACGCACTGCTGCTGATAATTTCCAGCAAGTCGTGGGTATTATTAAAGTCGGCAAAAAAATCGGCTTTGGCCTCAATACCAAAAGTGTTGAATTGCTTAAGTGATTTATTTTTAATGATATTGCTCACCACACAAAAGTAAGTAGTAAATTATGTAGCGTAACATTTGAATTAAAGATGTTATTAAGTGATGCTTGTTGAGAACTGTCAAACAATATTATGTGAGCAAGTCCGTTTTTTAATCAATTTTGATGCAGTGAAAAAGAGAATTATTTTAAGTGTTACTAATGATTTAGCCACCGATCAGCGTGTTCAAAAAGTTGCGCAAACGCTCATAGATATGGGAGCTGAGGTTAGCTTAGTGGGTAGGAAATTGAAGGGCAGCATGCCGGTACCAAAGTTTGAACACCATCGTATGAGATTATTGTTTAACAAGGGTGTTGCTTTTTATGTAGAGTATCATATACGATTGTTTTTGTTGCTGCTTTTTAAGCGCGCAGATATACTTGTAGCCAATGACCTTGATACCTTGCTTCCAAATTATTTGGTAAGTAAATTAAAAGGAGTGCAATTGGTTTACGACTCACACGAATACTTTACAGAGGTTCCCGAGTTACAGGGTAGTCCTCTTAAGAAAAAAATATGGTTAAGTGTAGAAAGGTTCGTGTTCCCTAAGTTGAAAAACGTATTTACCGTAAATATATCAATAGCAAATATCTACAGGCAGTTGTATCAAAAGGACATTCATGTGCTGCGTAACGTTCCGCGCAGAAATAAAACACCTAATAATAACCGCATTGAACTTAGAAAAAAACTTGGATTGCCACTCGATAAAAAAATAATTATCCTACAAGGTTCGGGCATTAATGTGAGCAGGGGGGGAGAAGAGGCGGTAACAGCTATGATGCACACCATCAACAGCATGTTGTATGTCATAGGATCGGGCGATGCACTGCCAACCTTGAAAAAAATGGTTAAGGAATTGCAATTGCACAATCGTGTTGTTTTTATGGCAAAGTTACCTTATGCACAACTGCAAGATTATACTGCATGTGCTGACGCAGGATTAACTTTAGACAAGGATAACAACTTAAATTATAGGTATAGTTTACCTAATAAACTGTTCGATTATTTTGCATGCGGTATACCGGTTATTGCCTCTTCTTTGATTGAAATAGAAAGAATTCATCAACAATATAATTTTGGTATTTTGCTTAAAGAGGTAACTCCTCATTCGGTTGCAGAAGCGATTAACAGTATTGATCCTGATTCTGATATTTATCAACGTTGGTGCAAAACAGTGGCAATTGCTGCTGAAAATTTGTGTTGGGAAAACGAAGAAAAAATTATTCAAGAGGTTTACAAAAAATTGCTCTAAATTTTTGTAGCAAAGATATCTACCGTAAAATCCATCTTTTCATCAGTTGCTTCATTAGTAAACGGATGCTTTTTTTGATCTCCGCCAATCACGTATCTAAAGCCATTTGATTCAAATACAGATAATAATGTTGATAAGGATTGTGGTTGGTTTAAATAGCTGTGGTATTCTACAAAAACATGATTAACTTTAAATAGCAATTCTTTTATATCGTTGAGAACTTCAACCTCTGCACCCTCAATATCTAGCTTCAGAAAGTCAATATGGGCAAAGGAGCTCAAAAAATCTTTTAATCTAATGCAAGAAACTTTTGCACTGCTGTCGTTATTTACGATACTGCCGGATTGTGCATTGCTGCTCAGAAAATATCTTTCCTGATTGTCGATGTATACTGCCTTGTTGATGGCTTCAACCTTTGATAAATTGTTGAGTGCGATGTTTGATTGCAAGATGCTAAAAATAGCCACATCTGGTTCAAAGGCATAGATATATGCCTGGGGGTAAAGCTGTTTGAAGTAAAGCACCGATGTGCCCATATTGGAACCGCAGTCAATGATTACGGGGATGTTATTCTTGGTTTTAAAACGATAGATTTCGTCAATAAAAATACTTTCAAACTGATTCAGAAAAGTTCCAACGTGATGAACATTAAAACGTATGTTCATGGCTTTCACTTGCACAGGCAACTTGATATTTTCATCCTTTAATTCATCAAAAAGCTTTAACCAAGTTTTATAGGCCTTTTCTTGTGTAGCCCTTTTAATTGGCTTTAGTGATTGACGAATTAGTTTTGAAATCATATACTATAATTTTCTAAATTTTAATCGAATAGAATTGCCAACAACAATCACATCGCTAAAAGCCATACTGAGCGCACCAATCATAGGACTTAACATACCAATTGCTGCGACTGGAATGGCAATCACGTTGTAAAAAAAAGCCCAAAATAAATTTTGTTTGATGGTTTGCATTGTTGCTTTGCTAATTTTAATCGCTTCATACACATCAAGCATTTGATTGTTTTTAATGAGTACAACCTTGGCTGCATTGATAGCCACATCGGAGGCGCTACTCATAGATATACCTATATGTGCAGCACTCAATGCCGGTGCATCGTTGATGCCGTCACCTACCATCACTGTAATTTTACTGCTGCGCTGTGCTTGTAAGATTGCTAATTTTTGAGCAGGCAATTGCTCGCTGAAAACCATATTTATTGGTATGCCAACAGCTTTTGCCACAGCATCACATTTTTCTTTTTTATCCCCACTCAATAGGGCTATTTCAATTTTAAGGTCTTTTAGTTTTTCGATAAGTAGCTTGGCATCCTCTTTTATTTCATCACTAATCTCGAAGGCGGCAGCAATAGTATTGTTAACTGCTAAATAGATGTCAAATCCGGCTGCAATGTCTTGCCCAAGGTTTATCATCATGCGCGCAGCGCCTAAATGATAGTGGTTGCCCGCCTCATCATACGCTTCAATACCATGACCTTTTTCCTCTTTGATTGTAACCATTTTTATGGGCGCTCCGCTATTTTTTAATTGATTACAAATTGCTTTGGCTATAGGATGACTGCTATATGATTCAATACTAAATATTAGTTTTTTTATCTCATCAATACTTTGATCATTAAAAATTGTAAGGTTGTTGATTGTGAAATTTCCCTTGGTAAGCGTGCCTGTTTTATCAAAAAAAACAATTTGAGCCGATGAAAGCGTCTCCATTGTGGTGGCGCCCTTTATCAGGATGCCGTTTTTTCCGGCCCTGCCCAAACCTGCCATTACTGCTGTAGGCGTGGCCAATCCCATGGCACAAGGGCAAGAAATAACCAGTACGGCAATGGCATTAATTAAGCTTATTGAAAAGGATTTGTTGGCCACGTAAAAAGTCAACACAAAAGTTATAAAAGCAATTAAAATAACGGTGGGCACAAATACATGGCTTATTTTATCGCCCAGTTTTTGTATGTTAGGTTTCACACGTTGCGCCTCTTTCACCAGGGAAATAATTTGAGCTAATGCACTTTGCTCATTGCTTCTGCTTACCTTCATCTTAAAAGTGCCGTGTTCTAATAGCGTCCCCGACAATACAGTATCATTCACTGTTTTTTCGCTTGGTAAATGTTCACCGGTAATCATACTCTCATTAATTGTTCCGTATCCCCATATTATTTGACCATCGGCCGGAATGCTGTCACCTGTAGTAACTAATAACAAATCGCCAACTTTAATTTCTTTGGCAGCAATCGTTTCTGTTTTTTCTTCGCCTAAAAACAATATAATTTTACGTGCTTGCTGTGGTTGTAAATGTAAGAGGTCTTTGATGGCTGATGTGGTTTGCTGAACGGTTCGCTGCTCAATTAAATTTCCAAGCAACACCAAGGTAATAATAGAGGCACAGGTTTCAAAAAACAGCATGTGATGACTGTTGGGCATTACAAATATGCCAATGATGCTGTAGATGAAGGCAGCACCAGAGCCCATCATGATGAGCACATCCATGTTGGGTGTACGATTTAAAAATGATGAAAGAGCGCTTTTGCCAAAATTAATGACACCAATAATCATTACCGGAAGGCAAAGAGAAAATTGTAAATATTGATTGCTTAAAATACTGTTTGGAAAAAACATATGAAGCATCAATACAAAGGTGAAAGGAATAGTTAAATAGAGTCTTCCTGATGTTTTTTGATGCCATGCTTTGGGCAGATTTTCCTTGTCGAGCAATACCGTATAGCCCAATTTTTCTATGTCGGAGATGATACTGCTTAAAGGTATGTTGGTTTGATTTTCGAATACTGCTTCGGCATTGGTAAAACTCACTTGCACCTCTTTGAGGCCTCTTTCTTTCAGCTTTTTTTCGATACTCAAAGCGCAAGAAGAACAATCCATGCCTTCAATTTCAAGTACTGTTTTTTCTGCCTTATTCATCACACAAAATTAACAATAAATTGGTCGATTCAGCATGAAGTTTTGCATGATAATAAGGATTTGAAATAAGTAATTTTGGGTTATTAGTTGGACTAAAAAATAAACCCGAATTAATCAGTAGAAGTTACGCATGTAACGCACTAGTGATTTTATGAGGGCAATCCCGCTTAGCAGGTGTTTTCAATCCATTGAACCAATGGATTGAATTACAGCTGTTTTAGCGAT
>JBILUU010000322.1:0-3768 GCA_044370815.1 Bacteroidia bacterium | reverse complement strand
AAACTGTGAGTTGTATTATTACGAATGTTTTATAATTTTAATAGCATCATGCAAAACTGTAGCATGTATTTATTGTACAAGCTTTAGTTTGTCAAGTATCATTTTAGATTGTGGAGCATATTCAAAACCCTTTAGCAAATAGGCCTTTGCTTTTGCTTTGTTTCCCTTGTTGAAGTAATATTTAGCGGCCGAAAGGTATGCTTTTTCAATAACTGAAATATCCGGTACTACTTTAAATTCGTTGCATAGTTGTTCACTTTTCTTCAGGTTTTCTTCACCTTCAGCAATCTTATTGGTATTGAATTGTCTGTATGACATATCAAGATAGCTGTGTACTTTTATGGTGTTGATAGAAACGCTTTGAGATAATTCATTAAAATAGGTACAATATTTTTCAACGAGTTGAAGGGCTTTATCACCTTCCTTAATTGATTCGAGTTGAATGCTTAGGGACTGCATGATAGCAGAATTTAAATCTACATCTTTTGGCTTTACTTTATAGGCAGTGGAAAGCAGCGGCATAAAGTCTTCCAATGCTTTTGGGTCACTCATCATTAATTTTCCTATCTGTAGGTTAAAATTGAAAACGATTTCATCCTTCAAATTACTGTTTGTCAACAACTGTATAAGTTGATTGTAATCTTTCTCAATGTTTGCAAAAACAGTTTTTAATCTTATTTGAGTATTTAAATATCTTGTAAACTCAGAGCTGATGAATTCGCTGCTTACTTCCGCATCATTTAAATTATTAAATCTGCAAAGCATAATCAACTTTTCAAAATCAGATCTTGTTTCGTAGTTATTTCTTCCAAGGGCATTAAACAGCACATATTTAATCGACATCAAATTGCGCATGCTAGGCTCTAAATAATAAGCTTTTTGCATGGTTTGAAATGCCTCCTCTAATTTTTTTTCATCAGTATATTGTAAAGCTAAATAGTTGTAAATCCTTGATAAAATTTGTGCTTCAGAGAGTTTGATATTTCCGTAATAATATTTTTCGAACAAATTGTTTGAATACCCCTCGGCAAACTCATTGTAAGGAATTACTTTGGCGTAGTACATCGATTTGGTCCACTTATCACGATAATGCTCGTTGATAGAGAAGCACTTATTATTTGAAGATGTTTGATTGATGAAAAATATTTTTTGATCTTCGGTAACAGTTACTACCAAAAGATTACCCTCTTCCTTAATTTCATATGGGATATGTAGCTTTGATAAAATGATGCTATAAAGCGATACGGTAGTTAAACAATTATATTGCCCGTTTTGAATTGTTTGATGCAAGCTACAATTTGAAGAAAATGTTTTGAGGAATTCATTGGATACTTTTTGTGTGATATATTTAAATTTTGCATCACCTTTTTTATTTTTGATTTCATTGCCTAGCTCCACAATCAAATCATTCAATATCTTTTCAGATGCCTTAATCGAGGCACTGTCAGTAGCATGTGGCAGGTGCAGCATGCTAAGCAGCAAATCGTTTGATTGCACTTGATTTAATATTTCGAGGTAGTATTTTTTTTCTGATTCATTGCTAAAATTTAAATCTGATTTAAAAACAATAGAATCATTGATTGATGCCCAAGTTGTAATCAGGGAAAACATCATGATTAAAAAAGTAAAGCATAATTTTTTCATATCATTCCTTCAATTGCATTGAAATTATTTTAGTTCTGTGGCGGCAATTTTTAATGCATCGTACCAGTCGTTTCCGAATTTTCTGATTAAGGGTTCTTTCAAGAATTCGTAAACAGGAACTTTTAATTCGCGTCCAAGTATGCATGCATCATTGCAAACCTCCCAACGGTGATAATTAACAGCCGTATAAGTTTTATAGCGCGTAATTCTAATTGGATATAAGTGGCATGAAATTGGTTTTTTAAATGTTACTTTTCCTTCGTTATATGCTTTTTCTATACTGCATTTGGCAATATGATGATCATCAAAATAAACAAATGCACAATGCTTATTTCCTTCAACCAAGGGGGTAACATCATCACCATCTTCATCAACTACATTTACGCCATAGGTTTCAATTGCTTTGAGTCCCGATTCGGGAATATATGGTTTTACTTCTGGTAGGATATTTTTAAGGATTTCAATTTCTTCTTTTTCAAGCGGAGCTCCGCTGTCACCGGCAACACAACATTCGCCACGGCAGGCATTTAAGTTGCACACAAATTTTCTTGCTATGACATCGTCAGAAACTAAAGTGTCTTCAATTGCAATCATAAGTTATCCGAATAATAGTGAAAATGCTTCTTCAATTTTTGCTACCTGAACCACTTTAATTTTATTGGTAATATGGTCGGCAGAAAGTTTATTGTATTTAGATATGAATATCTGCTCAAAGCCCAAGCGCTCAGCTTCAGCAATGCGCTGTTCAATGCGATTTACAGGCCTTATTTCACCACTCAAGCCAACCTCTCCGGCAAAGCAAACGGTGGCATTAATGGCGATGTCTTCATTAGATGATAGGATGGCACAAATTAAAGCTAAATCAATGGCAGGATCCTCAACTTTGAGACCTCCGGCAATATTCAGAAAAACATCTTTAACCCCCAATCTGAAACCGCATCTTTTTTCGAGTACGGCAAGCAACATGCTCAGTCTTCGTAAATCATATCCTGTAGCTGATCGTTGAGGTGTACCGTATGCAGCGGTGCTTACCAGTGCTTGTGTTTCTATAAGCATGGGTCTTAATCCTTCTAAAGTGGCTGCAATAGCCACTCCGCTTACTGCCTCTTCACGAGCTGTAATCAATATCTCGGAGGGGTTGTTTACTTCTCGCAATCCGCTTCCCTGCATCTCATATATACCTAATTCGTTGGTACTTCCAAAGCGATTTTTGGTGGTGCGCAATAGTCGATACACATGATTTCTTTCACCTTCAAATTGCAGCACGGTATCAACAATATGTTCCAACACTTTTGGTCCTGCCAAACTGCCATCTTTAGTAACATGCCCAATCAAAAATACAGGTATGGCCGATTCTTTGGCAAGTTTCATGAGTTCGGCAGCACATTGTCTAATTTGTGATACACTGCCCGGAGATGATTCTAAGACCGGAGAATACAACGTTTGAATGGAGTCAATCACAATTAAATCGGGCTTAATTTCATCTGTCTTGTTGATGATGTTGGTGGTTGAAGTTTCGGTATAAATGAAACACTGTTTGTTTTGTAATCCAATTCTTGCCGCACGCATTTTAATTTGCTGTTCACTTTCCTCTCCCGAAACATAAAGTACCTTCAAACTACTTTCTTGTAAAGCCAATTGAAGCATCAAGGTTGATTTACCAATGCCGGGCTCTCCGCCAAAAAGTACCAATGACCCGGGAACTATTCCACCGCCAAGCACACGCGCAAGTTCCTTATCCTGAATATGAATTCTGTCTTCGTTACTTTCGCTGATTTCATGAATAAGCACTGCTTCTGTAATTTTTTTGTGATAGGAAGTTTTAGCAACTGCACTAGCAGATGTGGGTTCGTTTTTCTGAACAACTTCTTCTACATAGGTATTCCATTCATTGCAGCTCGGGCATTTTCCAACCCATTTAGGTGACTGTACACCGCAATTCTGACAAAAATATACCGTCTTTGATTTCATTTCTCAAAGGTAATGATTAATCATAATAAGATTGTTATGCCATTTGTATTTATTAAATCCAGATTACGCATTAAAAATGCGTAAACGATAAAGAAACAGTAAATCATATTTTTATACCGATTACACTTTCAATTTAGTCCAATTACGGCTTAA
>JBILUU010000320.1:0-3769 GCA_044370815.1 Bacteroidia bacterium | reverse complement strand
CCTATACTACTTGAAATTAGTCGGTAGTGTTCAAAAAAGTGTGTATTTCAATGAAACGATTTAATAATTTTCTTTTGAAGGAAGCCTAGTTTAATAAACTAAGGCTCCGCTTCTCAAGATGTTTTTCCTTTTGCAAATATATTCATTTTTAAAATAATTTAGTTTCATAAATAAATTGGTAAATTGGCTTGTTGTATTCAGTTCTTCTTGAAGCTACACTTGCTATTAAGAACACAACAGATTCCGGGCTAGGCATTGCACTTCTCATCCTTAATGTTCTTTTATAATTTCTATTCAACCTTTCTATCCAGTTTGTTGTGTAAATCATTCTTCTTATTTCATGATGATAATTAAAGTAGTTAAAGTAGAGTTTATACCGCGGTTCTAAATAGATTTTTAAACTTGGATATTTTTTCATCCATTTGTGCACACACATTGTAAATCTATTATGTCCTATTTCTGGTGTGTCACTCGGGTTGCTTGGATCAAATACGACCCTTAGCTCCTGGGCTATTTGCTCTTTGTCTGCTGGTTTCACTTTTGAGAGAATATTTCTAGTTAAATGAACTGTACATAGTTGAACTGTAGCCATAGGAAAGACTTCAGCAATTACATTTTCTATACCCTTTAAACCATCGCAAACAACCAAGTTTACTGTGTCTAAGCCTCTTTTTCTTAGTATTTCAAAAGCATCTCTCCAATTTGAAGAGCCTTCATTTGGGTGATTTACAATTGCTATTACTTCACGAGTTCTATCCTCTTTCACAGCTAAAATTGTATAATAGGCTTCGCTACTTACTTCATCTATTCTCCTGGTATGCCAATAAGTTGCATCTATATAAATTATTGGATACCGCTTTTCCAAGTCCCTTTCTAACCAGCTTTTAATATCAGATCTTGCCGTGCTCATCATGTTGCTGATTGATGATTTGCTATAATGATGACCGTATATTTTATCAAACAAACCACCTATTTGCTCTGTTGTGAGCCCCGAGGAGTATAACTCATAGGCCAATGTTTTAACCTCTTCGTTTTGATCTTTTATTAATGCTAAAATTAACGGGTAAAAATTATGATGTCGACTTCTTGGTACAACTAATTCTAGTTTACCGCCATGTCCTAATACGCTGCTATAGCGATAACCATTTGCCACATCTGAGTTTAAATTATTAAATTCATCACGTTCTGAACGCATTATACTTTCTAAGGAAAGTTTTAATAATTCCTGATAGCCATTTTTCCCATTTGCTATCTCGTCTAAAATTTCTGTAATTTGTGTTTGTGTAAAGTTCATATTTTTCAATTTTTGCGGTTCAATACAAAAATCGTCTTTTTTGAGCTTTACACACTTTTTTGTACAGTATCATGGTACAATTAATTGAACCCAAATTCCGCATTAGAAAATGCGCCTGTAATAACGATCATACAAAATAAAAAAGGTATAATTATTTCCCAAAAAACGTATAGGTATATCTTGTTTTTCGTGGGTATAGACTAGGATTTTTTTTATACTCATTAAAATAGAACACGAGATAATTCCACAACTCATCTGTTGTTAGCTCACAGTGCTTGATATCGAAACTTACTTTTTGGATGTTTCGGGAGTCAACACTATTGAGACAATCAAAACTTAACAGCGTTCCATTAATTTCAAAGTTTTTAATATAGTGCCATTCCGGGTCGAAAATAACATTGTAAACTTTACTTTTCATAAAAGAACTATGTAAGGTACTTTCTAAACCATAAATTACAATCTTTTTACGACTCAATATCATCAGCTTCCGATTGAAACAGTACCTAATTGCAGTTATGGTTGGCCACAGTGCTCTTATGGAAAGCCCTATTAACAAAGAAATACCAAAAATTCGAGCCCCGGTGCTTTTAAAATCATCAGGGCCGGTGGTGGTTCCAAAGAAAGTAGCCAACATAATCACCAATCCAATACCAACCACAAGGCTCTGTATCAAGCCATATAAAATTCGCATAATAATTATTTTTTTTTGCGATTTTTGGGAATAATAGATGACTGTTTCATCGCCTATGGGCCCAATTGGATTACTTGGAGTTTTAGGCTCAGCACCTTCATTCCCTAGCAAACTCATTACTTGATCTCGTATATTGACATTTCCAATTCTGCTTACTTTAGGCCTGGGTGTGTTTTTTTTAATCAACCTGAACAGGAGGGCCAAGCGAGTAAATTCTTCCAAGTCTTCAACTGTTTTACAGGAGATTATATACCAATAATGCATTATTTTTTGGAATATAAACCTTACTAAAAAAAAAACAGGAATGAAGGTAGCAAAGTAAATAAAATCCGCTAAGATTGGGTCGTTCAATTCATTGTACACATAAGTTTGATAAAACTCAAAAATTGAATTCAGAATTGACAAGTAAACAATAATCGGCAGAATCCATTTCAAGAACAAACCAATTAATAAATACGTAAGTTTATCATTTAACTCGAACATAAATATTGCCACATGAACGTTAAAGCAAATCTATTAAAATAAAGATATGCTTTACAAAGAATTTGTTCATCAGATCTGTATGCGATAACGTTTTAACTGAAAAAACCGAAGGTGTGTTTAGTTTTAGGTGGCGACTTATCGGGATTTTTTTTGGATGCATTGTAGTAGTGCTCGATTTGTCGCCATAATTCCTCTACAGGCAGTTCAGAGCGACTAATATCAAACGTAAACCTTTCTATGGAGCGATTTATATGAGACGTAACCACTACTATGCACAGGTAGTCTCCATTGATATAAATATCTTCAACATAACGCCAATCGGGATCAAAACAGCCATTTAAGTGAAATGAACCAGACGCCCCTGTTGCCCTTACAGAAGTAAAATAAATACTGATTTGTGTTTTACTCAACACAATGAATTTTCGATTAAAACACAGTCTAAATGCTGTGAAGAAAGGCTTCAACGCGTATATAATTGCTCCAATGATTACTGCAATGAAAAAAATCAAGTACCCTATACTTGCTGTATCATCATCTATTATCATCCCCAAAAAGAGAGTCGTTAAAAAAGAATAGATAAAAAGATTTAGTGCACTTTTAACTAAACCAAACAGCAATCGGTAGAAAATTACTACAACATAATCCCATGTTCGATACTTAATCATTGGATCTGATTCTGCAGCGATAACAAGGTTGGGATTTATTGAGGAGAACGAAGTTTCTGCATTGGCAACATTCATTGTACCTGAAGAAGAGTTTTGCGGACCATAGGCTTCGGCTATCGCAATTGGTGTATTTTTACCAATTAGCTTGAATTTGTATGCCCATCTTGTCAACTCATCAGTATCTTCAACACGTTTAAAAGCCCATGAATACCAATAAGGTCTTGTTTTTTTTGAAATATACCATGCAAAAAAAAAGTTTATCACTAAAAACATCACAAAACTTAACCAATTAAAGGATATACCGGCATCATTGCCCATTAATTCTTGCTTAAGCATTCGTATAATCAAAGCTGACATCGATACATACAAAACAAAAGGGAGCACATATATTGCCAATATTCCTACAATTTTAACTTTGGATGAATCAGCGTATGTTTGCATGTATGCATGAGCGTATTAGCGACAGCAAATTTATTTTTTTTGAATAATATTGGAGCGCTCAGCCTCTATTTATCCCAAATTCCGCATTAGAAAATGCGGAATCGCTAAAACAGCTGTAATTCAATCCATTGGTTCAATGGATTGAAAACACCTGCTAAGCGGGATTGCCCTCATAAAATCACTAGTGCGTTACAT
>JBILUU010000321.1:0-3769 GCA_044370815.1 Bacteroidia bacterium | reverse complement strand
AACGCCATTTTCACAAGGCCAACATCATTTTTTTTAAACACCAAACTACAATGAAACATGTTAGCTATTTATTTCTAATGCAAGCGCATTATTGGAATTCGGGTTAAACTGTCTTTCAAGATTTCAAATTAATTGTTTAGCAAATGAGTGATTTCAAGCTATTCATGACACATTTAATAGTCTTTTAAGGCCTCATTCAAATGGTTCTGCATCAACATAAACACGGATGAAACATGCTTTATAAAATCTTCGGTTACAATTTTTTTGATGTCTTCAACTGAGCTTACTAAATAATCGAACTCGCTAATTTTATATGTTTGTTCGAGGCCATGTAATTCAAATTTCACCAAATATTTTTGGTTCATGTAGAACAAGGTAATCCTCATTTCGGTGTGAGGTATTTCACCAATTATTCTCATTTTAGAGTAAGTTAAGTGTGAAGGTATCGTTTGGTCTAATTCCTCTATCGGTTTGTATCAGGTTACAACATTCGATAAGCGGATCGTGTTCGAAAAATAAAATTGTTTGGTTAGAAACACACTTGTTCAAAACATTCTCTTTATCAGAAAGCGTCATTAAGGGGCGTGTGTCATAAGCCATAATAAACGGTAAAGGAATGTGCGCAGCAGAAGGAAACAAGTCGGCCACAAACAAAATTTGATAATTCTTATAATTGATTAGCGGAAGCATCATACTCTCAGTATGACCACAAACAATTTCTGCTGAAAAATAATCGGGTAAATGATTGTGCATGTCATAAAATTTGAGTTGACCACTTTCTTGGATGGGTATAATATTTTCTTTTAAAAAAGAGGCTTTTTCTCTTGCATTAGGATTAATCGCCCAATCCCAATGCTTACTATGACTCCAATAAGTGGCATTTTTAAACGCTGGCTCATATAGCCCTGTTGACCCATTTCGATTAATGCTGCCTCCACAATGATCAAAATGCAGATGCGTAAGAAAAACATCAGTGATATCGCTTCTCGAAAATCCCTTTTCGGCCAACGATTTATCTAAGGTATAATCGCCATGCAAATAATAGTGACCAAAAAATTTTGAATCCTGCTTGTTGCCCATTCCATTGTCAATTAAAATAAGTCGATTGCCATCTTCAATCAACAAACAGCGCATGGCCCATGAGCACATGTTATTTTCATCGGCCTGATTGAGTTTGTTCCACATTGATTTAGGTACCACTCCAAACATGGCACCGCCATCGAGCTTGAACATGCCTGCATGTATTATATGTAAATTCATAGCGCTAAATTAGATTAACTGTAAGTTGTTTGAAACTTGACAAAGGTGACCAAATATGACAATGCTAATTACAGTATGTTAGCGTAATTTTAAACAGCTAACAGTTAATTACATGAAGGTTCATTTTATAGCTATTGGAGGTAGTGCTATGCACAATTTGGCGCTTGCCATGCACAAAAAGGGATATACGGTATCAGGTTCGGATGATGAAATTGCGGAGCCATCGCTGGGGCGGCTAAAAAGTGCAGGTATACTGCCTACAGCCATAGGATGGTTTCCCGAAAAAATAAGCAGCGACCTTGATGCGATCATACTTGGTATGCATGCCAGAGAGGACAATCCCGAGTTGATTGAAGCCAAAAAATTGGGACTAAATGTTTTTTCCTATCCGGAATATATTTACGAGCAAACCAAGCATAAAACGCGTGTTGTAATTGGCGGAAGTCACGGAAAAACAACCATTACTGCCATGATATTGCATGTACTTCATTTCCATAAAATCGATTGCGATTATATGGTTGGTGCTCAGTTAAAAGGTTTTGATACCATGGTTAAGCTTTCTGCCGAAGCAAGCATTGCTGTGATTGAAGGGGATGAATACCTCTCCTCTCCCATCGACCGAAGGCCTAAGTTTCACCTCTATCACCCAAATATTGCACTACTGAGTGGAATTGCTTGGGATCATATCAATGTTTTTCCAACCTTTGAAAATTATGTGCAGCAGTTTAAAATTTTTATTGATTTAATAACACCAAACGGTGCTTTTATCTATTGCGATGAAGACCAAGAAGTAAATCGATTGTCAGATACTGCCAGACCCGATATCAGTAAACTGCCATATCATGTGCCCGCCCATATCAATCAAAATGGCATCACTTCTTTGATCACAGAGGACGGAAGTTTAGTTCCAATTAAAGTATTCGGAAAACACAACCTTATGAATTTGAATGGTGCACGTTTGGTTTGCAATAAGTTGGGCATTAGTAATCATCAGTTTTATGAAGCTATTCAAAGTTTTGAAGGGGCAGCCAAAAGATTAGAAGTTGTGTTTCAAAACAGCAATTCTGTATTTTTCAAAGATTTTGCTCATTCACCATCTAAACTAAAGGCAACCACTGCGGCAGTCAAAGAACAGTTTCCCGATCGAAAATTACTAGCATGTATGGAGTTGCATACCTTTAGCAGTTTAAACGAAAATTTTCTTCAAGAGTATAAAGACGCTATGATTGCTGCTGATGAAGCGGTTGTTTATTTTAATCCACACACCATAGCTCACAAAAAGCTAAAAGAAATTACTAAGGAACAAATCCTGCATGCATTTGGCAATGGTAAAAACTTAAAAGTGTATACCGATATCAATCAACTGAAGCAAGATTTATTACAAACCGACACCAACAATAAAAACATTTTAATGATGAGCTCTGGCACCTTTGACGGGCTCGATTTCAGCGCACTATCAGAAAAAATATACCATTGATTATTCGGTTCCTTAATTCAAAAAAAAGAAACTGAAAAAATTTATTACAAGTGTAAGTTTACTATTTTTACACAGGTAAAACGAACCGTTTATTTTTCATTTCAATAATGATTAGGAATTATGAGCAATTCGTGTTTATTTTGCATTGAATTCATACCACTACATTAAGCAACTATGATATATAAATTTAGGGTACAGTTTGAAGATTATGATGATGTTTACAGAGATATAGACATTGATACCACGCAAACCTTTGAGGATTTTAAACTCGCCATCTTAAATGCCGTTGGATTTGATCAACAGCACGAATGTGTATTCTACACCAGTGATGATTTGTGGAGAAAAGGAAGAGATCTTACTGTGAAAAAAGATGGTACCCCTGCAAGTCTTGCAAAAAGAGTGATTTGTGATTTTGTAGATGCTCCACACCAGCGCTTTTTGTTCATATATGACTTAAATGTGCAATGGTCATTTTTAATTGAACTAATGAAAATTGGTCAGCCGGAGCCCAAAAAATCATATCCATTGTGTGTAAAAACATTTGGCATAGCACCTAAACAGTATAAAATTGTTCATATGCCTACCCACACTGATGATGATGATGAAACAGTTACAAAGAGCAAGCGTGGCAGAAAGCCGGCCGCAAAAAAAGATCCAGCGCCTGTAATAATGGATGATGATGATATAGAAGAGGATGATGTTGAAATTGAAGAGGAAGTTACTTATGTTGAACAAGAAGAAATTGAGGTAGGATATACTGAAGATGAAGAAGAAAAATCATCTGACAGTGAGGATGAGGATGAGTTTGATGCCTCATTTGGTGATGGAGAGGAAGAATCATTTGGATCTTATAACGATCAATCTGAAGATTATTAACCCTTCATCAATGCCCAATCATCTTGTTGTAATTGCGGGTCCCACCGCTGTCGGCAAAACAGCATTAAGCATCGAAATTGCAAAACATTTTAAAACAGCAATCATCTCAGCCGACTCGAGGCAATTTTTCAAAGAGATATCGATAGGCACCGCAAA
>JBILUU010000319.1:0-3776 GCA_044370815.1 Bacteroidia bacterium | reverse complement strand
ATAAATGCAATTGGTATAACAAATCTGATAACATTTTCTATATCGGGATTAACCCAACTAAAGCAAGTAGTTCGATTTTCCAAATCTCCTATTGCTTAATTTGGGTTTAACAGAAAAAATGGATTAAAGGATAATTGTTTAAGGTATTATTTGGCAGACAAGGCCACAAAAGGTATTAAAACCTCTTCCATACTTATTCCACCGTGCTGAAAGGTATTTTTGTAGTAATTCACAAATTGCGCGTAGTTATTGGGATACACAAAATATTTATCCTCCTTGGCAAACACATAGGCCGAACTCACATTGTTTTTGGGTAAAAAAGCATCGGCAGGATTTTTAATCTCGAAAACATCTTTCTTATTGTAATCAAGACTCTTTCCTTGCTTGTATCTTAAATTCGAATTTACATTTCTGTCGCCAATAATTTTTGAAGGTTCTTTGACCTGCACAGTGCCGTGATCTGTGGTGATGATGAGTCTTGCTTTTTTATCGGCAATCATTTTAATGGCTTCAAAAAGCGGAGAGTGTTCAAACCATGAAACAGTTAACGAGCGATATGCCGGCTCTTCATCGGCAAGTTCCCTTATCATATCCATTTCGGTGCGGGCATGACTGAGCATATCGACAAAATTATAGACAATTACATTGAGCTTGTTACTCATCATATTGCTCACACTATCGGGCAATTTCTTGCCTGCATGAATATTTGTTACCTTGGTATATGAAAATTTTACTTGCTTACCCAATCGCTTAAGTTGTTCGGCAAGCAATTCTTCTTCGTGCAAATTTTTGCCTCCTTCCTCATCATCATTTACCCATAATTTAGGATATAACTTTTCAATTTGCGAAGGCATTAAACCTGCAAAAAGTGCGTTCCTTGCATATTGCGTGGCAGTTGGCAAAATACTGTAAAACAATTCTTCTTGATCGGTTTTAAAATAGTCAGCTATCAGCGGTTGAATGGCTTTCCACTGATCAAATCGGAGATTATCGATAACCACTAAAAAAGTGGGACCTTCCTCCTGTAAATAAGGTAATATTTTTTTTGAAAAAAGCGTGTGCGACTGAATAGGAATTTCTTTAGTGGAGCCGTTTACCCAACTGATATAATTCTTTTCAATAAATTTAGAAAACTGTGAGTTAGCCTCTCTTTTCTGCATGTTCAGCACTTCAACCATTCCGTTATCACGCAGTTTTTCCAATTCAAGTTCCCAAAAAACCAATTTACGGTGCACATCTGTCCACTCCTGGTAATCAAGGTTATCGCCTAACTGCATACTGATGTTTCTAAAATCTTGTTGGTATGCAGAGTTTGTTTTTTCACTGATTAATCGCTTGTTGTCGAGATTCTTTTTGATTGATAGTAAAAGTTGCTTGGGATTTACTGGTTTGATGAGGTAATCCGCAATTTTTGACCCTATGGCATCTTCCATAATACTTTCCTCTTCGCTTTTGGTAACCATGACCACCGGCACATCAGACGAAATGTTTTTAATTTTAGCCAAGGTTTCAAGTCCACTTAAGCCCGGCATATTTTCATCCAAAAAAATTAAATCGTAATTGTTTTTCTGCAATAAATCTAGCGCATCATTCCCGCTATTGGCAGTGCTCACCCTATAACCTTTTTCCTCTAAAAATAATACGTGCGGCTTTAACAAATCAATCTCATCATCGGCCCAAAGAATTTTTATACTTTCCATAGTTTTTTAATTTACAGTGTTAACGTGTGCAGTGCCATTTTTGGTGTTGCAAATCTCGTTAATTAAAGTTAACGAAATGCAAGTAATACCAATTGCATTTATTTTTTAGACCAATTAAAAAATAAATATGCAATGGTTAATGCCGATACTACTTGAAATTAGTTCAATAAGGCTAAGCCGCAATAGGACTAAATTGAAAGTGTAATCGGTATAAATTAATTAAATCAGATTGGGCATCAAAAAAATTGTGGTCGCAAAAACTCTTGCAATGCAATTCAAGAAAGAAATAGTTAAAATCAAAATAAATCTCCCTATGCTCATGCAGAACGATTATTAATTTGGGTTTTATACCAAACCAATCAAATGAATAGTCCAATTTTATTGAGCCCATATTTTCCTATCTCGGCATTAGCCATAGTATGATACCTATGTGATTGATAAATTATAACAATAATACCGATTAGAAATTTACATCGGTAAAAATAAATTTGGGCCATTACTTATTTCACATCGGTATTATTATTCAATAGCTTTGGGATATTTAATCAATACAAATAGTATAATAATTCGAATACTTATTTTTTCTTTGCTAAAAATTTGATGCTGCTTACAACATGATATTCAACTTAAAAGAAATATTAACCGTTACCATGATATTATTTGCTGTGATTGATATTATTGGGTCAATACCGGTATTGATTGAGGTGCGCAAGAAAGCAGGACATATACATGCTGAGAAGGCCACGGCAGTTTCATTTTTATTAATGCTTATATTCTTATTTGTTGGCCAATCAATTCTTGAAATCATTGGCATCGATGTTGGCTCATTCGCCATTGCAGGAGCAATCATTTTGTTTTTTATAGCCCTCGAAATGATTACCGGGATACAAATCTATCGCGATCAAAATGCTAAAACTGCGTCTATCATCCCCATTGCCTTTCCCTTGATTGCAGGAGCGGGCACAATGACTACGCTGATTTCACTCAAAGCTGCCTATACAACACAAAGTATTGTAACTGCTATTTGCTTAAATGTATTGTTGGTTTACTTGGTACTAAAAAATACACAAAGAATTGAGGAGCGGATTGGTCAAGGAGGTATAGATATCATCAGAAAAGTATTTGGTGTAATCTTACTTGCAATGGCTGTTAAGCTTTTTAGAGCAAATGCAGGGGTTTAATTCATTTCATAAATATATATCAATTTGAGCAAAATAATCATTTACACAGATGGCGCTGCAACAGGCAATCCCGGCCCGGGTGGCTATGGCGTTGTGCTGTTAAGCAGTCATCATCGCAAAGAACTGAGCGAAGGATTTAGATTAACAACCAACAACCGTATGGAGCTATTGGCTGTAATTAAGGGCTTGGAGGCCATGAAAAAAACAGATCTCGATATAACTGTATATTCCGATTCAAAATATGTGGTGGATGCAGTGGAAAAAGGTTGGCTGTTTGGTTGGGAAAGAAAAGGATTTGCAAAAAAAAAGAATCCCGATTTATGGAAAAGATTCTTACTTGTTTACAGGCAGCATAAAGTTAAGTTTGTATGGATTAAAGGCCACGCTGACAATGTTGAAAATGAACGTTGCGATAGACTTGCTGTGGCAGCTGCGGCAGCACTCCACCTGCAAGTTGACAGCTACTATGAAAGCATCAAAGATCAAGCAGACTTGTTTGATTAGTTTGATTTTTCGGTTGAGTTGATAATGCTCACAGAGTTGCTTTGCATGTGCCTATCTATTTTCTTTGAGCAATACTTGGAGTCTTCTGAATGCCAATTGGTTCTCTGTAAGGTGAATACTCTCCACCACTTTCTTTTTTTCCTTCTTTGTCAAATGCCAACTGAGTGAAATTTTATCGGGCTTTTCATTTCTGAGTTCGAAATCAATCACATCAATCTTTCCATTAAACCAAAGTCCTGCATAATTAAGAAGTGCATTCTGATTCAAATCTTGTACTGAAAACAAGTTATCGTATAAGCTTTGTGCAGGGGCTGTAATGCTCTGAATGAGTGTAGGATTAGCAGTAACCTCATCTGCTTTTTGCTTTCTTCTGTCGCGAATTTGGATGATG
>JBILUU010000318.1:0-3789 GCA_044370815.1 Bacteroidia bacterium | reverse complement strand
ACAGTAGAATTATTGCCGCAGGTTTTCAGTATTATCCTAATAGCCAATCGCCTGATGGCCTTTTGGGACATACTTATTACCGATTTGGAATCAAAAATGCAGCATTGCCCTTTTATTTGAACGATACACAAATTTTGGAAAATGCAATCACAGCCGGTTTCGGATTTCCACTCCGTAAAGCGGTTTCCTCAGTAAATGTTGGCATGGAGTTAGGAAGAAGAGGAACAACTATGAATAATTTGGTAAAAGAAAACTACTTCATGATCAATGTAGGATTTACGATCAACGATAGATGGTTTATGAAAACCAAATACGAATAAATGAATCCTATAATGAAAATTTTTGGGTTGGAAAAATTCAAAATACTTATTGCTTGCGTCATTATCTCAGCTGTGTTTTCTGCTTGTGAAAATGATATGGAGAAAGTGAAAATCATTTCTGGGAAAAAAGCGATGCCGGCCGAAACAGGAAAAGATGTTGAAATACTTTACAGTGACTCTGCTAAATTAAAAGCACGTTTACTAGCAACCGAATTAAACAGATTTGTGCAAAAACCTCCTTACATTGAAATGCCAAAAGGAATAAAATTGTATTTTTACGATAGCAATCAAAAAGTAAATTCAACATTAACAGCACAATATGCCAAGGTTTTGCAGTTCCCTGATAATAATATAATGGAAGCACGCAGAAAGGTTGTTGTGGTAAACGAAAAAAATGAAAAATTGGAAACAGAGCATTTGATTTGGAACCAAAAAGAAGAAACAATTGTTTCTAATGCCTACGTAACCATCACTACAAAAGATGAAATTATTATGGGCGATGGGCTCGAAAGCAATCAAAGTTTTACAAAATATAAGATAAAAAAAATGAAAGGCACCATCAACTTAAAGAACTAATGCCATGAAAAAAATGTTTAAAACACTTATGATTGTTTGGCTCATTGCTGCAGTTGCCGCTTTGCTTGCAGCAATCGTAAGTGCCGTAAATAATAAATTACCAGAAGCTTTCATTTTTCTTGCCATTACATTTATTGGAGCCGTCATGTTTGTAATCAATAAAAAACGAATTGAGAACATGAGCACTCAAGATGCTCAGCAGCCATCTAATCCAACATAGCCGTGAATCCTGTCAGCATCATTTTATTATCTGTTTTATCCTCAGCATTTTTCTCTGGGATTGAAATAGCATTTCTCACCTCCAATAAATTGCGCGTTGAGTTAGAAAGCAAGGAAGGTTTTTTTCCTGCCAAGGTGCTCTCTTTCTTCATGAAAAACCCACAAAGATTTATTGCCGCTTGCCTTGTAGGAAATAACATTACTTTGGTAATATACGGAATATACACCTCACAACTGCTCGAACCTGTTTTTCATCACTATATTCAATCACATGTTGGGGTGTTAATCCTGAGTGTATTGGTGTCAACATTTTTTATTGTTGTTACGGCAGAGTTTATTCCAAAGGCCTTGTTTAGCATCAATCCAAATGCAATGCTCAATTTTTTAGCCATTCCATTTGCCATCATTTATTTCCTGCTCTTTCCTGTGGTATATATTACTTTAGGATTTGCTGAGTCGTTACTGAAGTATGGATTTAGAGTCAATGTGGAGAAGAGTGCTGTAACATTCGGAAGAATAGATTTAGATAATTATGTAAAACAGTTTACCTCTTCTAATGCACACAGAAATGATTTTGATCATGAAATAAAAATCTTTCAAAATGCCCTCGAATTTGGCAGTGTTAAAGCACGCGAATGCATGATTCCTCGACCTGAACTCATAGGAATGGAGGTTAACGAAGATATCAAAGATTTGCAAGAGAAGTTCGCTGAAACACACCTTTCCAAAATCCTTATTTTTGAAGTAAGCATCGATAATATTATTGGGTATGTGCACTCTTCTGAAATGTTTAAACGGCCCAAAACAATCAGAGAAATTTTGTTGCCCATATCTATTGTTCCCGAAACCATGCCTGCCCGCGAAATTCTTACTTTGTTAAAGCAGCAAAGAAGAAGCGTAGCTGTGGTGGTTGATGAGTTTGGCGGTACAGCCGGTATGCTTACCATTGAGGATGTGATGGAAGAAATATTTGGAGAAATTGATGATGAGCACGATAAGCAAGAACTTACAGACAGAAAGGTAACAGATTCCGAATACCTTTTTTCTGGCCGACTGGAAGTAGATTACATCAACAATAAATACCAACTTGAACTACCCATAGGTGAGGAGTATGAAACCTTAGCGGGGCTTATTTTGCAATATCACGGAAGTATGCCTGTGCTGAATGAAGTAATTGAGATGCATCCCTTTTCCTTTACGGTGAAGCAAGTTGCCGGCAATAAAATTGAGTTGGTAGAGTTAAAAATTCTCGAATAAATAATGTAATCGATAGTTTATGAGTGTAATACTTCCTGTTAATGGCGTTTCCCCTGTTTTTGGCAATAATTGTTTTATTGCTCCTAATGCCACCATTGTGGGGCAGGTGGTTACAGGAGATGATTGCAGCTTTTGGTTCAATGCAGTTGTGCGTGGCGATGTGAATAGTATTACCATGGGCAACAAAGTAAACGTGCAAGATGGTGCTGTTATTCATTGCACCTATCAAAAAACAAAAGTGCTTTTGGGTAACAATGTTTCTATTGGGCACAATGCCATTGTGCATGGCTGCACTGTACACGATAATGTACTCATTGGCATGGGTGCCATCATCATGGATAATGTGGTCATCAATGAAAATTGTATCATTGCAGCCGGTGCTGTAGTGCTCGAAAATACAGTAGTTGAAGCGGGTTCAATTTATGCCGGAATACCTGCAAAAAAAGTTAAACAACTTAGCGAAGAACTCTTTAAAGGCGAAGTGCAGCGCATTGCCAACAATTATTTGATGTACAGTACTTGGTTTAAAAACGAAGATAAATAAGATAACTTGACTATAAAAGCCAATTATGTCGACATTGAAAACAGGCAAATTTTTGCAGCTGAAGTAAAAATAGAAGGGCGCAAAATAGTGGCTGTAACGGCCATTGATGAAGTGGTTGAAGATTATATTTTACCGGGCTTTATTGATGCTCATATTCATATCGAAAGCAGCATGGTACTGCCTGCTGAGTTTGCCAAGGTAGCGGTATTGCATGGCACAGTGGGAACAGTGAGCGATCCTCATGAAATTGCCAATATAATGGGTATTGATGGGGTAAATTACATGATTGAAAATAGTAAAACAGTTCCTTTTAATTTCTTCTTTGGCGCACCAAGTTGTGTTCCTGCTACTTCCTTTGAAACAGCAGGTGCAAGCATTGATGCTGCTGGCATAGAAGAATTGATGCAATCAAAAGATATTTGGTATTTAGCCGAGGTCATGAATTATCCTGCAGTCATTCATCTCGATGCTGAAATGATGCAAAAAGTGAGAGCAGCGCACCACGTAAATAAACCTGTTGACGGCCACGCACCAGGTGTTACAGGAAGCGATTTGCAACAATATATTAGCGCAGGTATCAGCACCGATCATGAGTGTGTTACCTATCACGAAGGCCTCGAAAAGTTGAAACTGGGCATGAAAGTGATCATCAGAGAGGGCAGTGCGGCAAAAAATTTTGATGCCCTCATTCCGTTGCTCAACCTGTTTCCAAAACAAATCATGTTTTGTTCTGATGATAAGCACCCAGATGATTTATTATTAGGACATATCAACCAATTGGTATTGCGTGCCATTAACCAAGGCCATGATTTGTATGATGTGTTGCATGCCGCTTGTGTATTGCCTATAAAGCATTATCAATTGCCAGTGGGG
>JBILUU010000317.1:0-3791 GCA_044370815.1 Bacteroidia bacterium | reverse complement strand
ATGTAACGCACTAGTGATTTTATGAGGGTAATCCCGCTTAGCAGGTGTTTTCAATCCATTGAACCAATGGATTGAATTACAGCTGTTTTAGCGATTCCGCATTTTCTAATGCGGAATTTGGGTTTAAGAGTGATGCCAGAATTTGATTTGGAATACTTTTAATGTATTAGTGATTGCAGCAAGCTACCGTGTAGCGCGGAGCCCGGCCTCCTTGGCTGCTCAAGCGGGCAAGGAGGGAATACCCTAATCATTAAAATTACTGAACTTGCTTTGTTGTGCAGTTTTGAAATTAAAAAAAATATTAGTTTTGAAAAATTTATAGAATGGTTGACATACAGATTTTTGCTACCGTTAATGTTTGGTTTTTGCCGCATTTCACATTTGTTCTCTTTTTGTAATGTGCAGATGAAAAAAGTTAGATAATTTTGTTGAGAAATTTAAAATATCATGTAATGTCAAAATTTGGTAAATGGCTAGGTGGTGGCTTGGGATGGGCAATGGGCGGTCCTGTTGGCGCTTTAATTGGTTTTGCTTTGGGTGCAGTGTTTGACGATTCGGGTACTGCGGTGAAAGCCAGCAACACCAAGTATCGCACACAGCGGGGCGATTTTAGTGCTAGTTTGATTATTTTAGTGGCCGCAGTGATGAAGGCCGATGGACAGGTAATGAAGGCCGAGCTGGAATATGTAAAGGCCTTTTTTGTGAAGCACTTTGGTGTGGAGGTTACCAAAGAACAAATGCTGCTGCTGCGCGATATATTGGGTAGGGATATTCCCCTGTATGAGGTTTGTACTCAAATTAAAGGCAATATGGAATATGCTTCGCGCCTGCAGTTGATTCATTTTCTTTTTGGAGTAAGCATGGCCGATGGGCAGGTGCACGATACTGAGGTGAAAACAATTGAGCAAATTGCCTCGTTTTTAAATATTAACATGGCCGACTTTAACAGCTTAAAGGCGATGTTTTATGCCGATACCGACAGCGATTACAAGATTTTAGAAATACACAACAGCGCATCAGAGGAAGAGATTAAAAAGGCTTATAAAAGAATGGCTGTGAAGTTTCATCCTGATAAGGTGAGTCACCTAGGAGAGGATTATCAAAAGGATGCCAAAGAGAAGTTTCAGAAGGTACAGCAGGCCTACGAAAATATTAAAAAACAACGTGGAATAAAATGATGAAGCCAGAGGTAATATTGCTTGTGAGATTGTTGGTACTTGCGTTTATGTGTATCTTGTTTCTGCAATCGGGGCTCGATAAAGTTTTTAATTACCGGAATAATTACGATTGGCTGAAAGTGTATTTTGCCAAAAGTATGTTTAACGGTCAAGCTAAGCTGTTGCTTCCGGTGCTTACTGTGTTGGAATTGGCAGCAGGCATCATTTGTTTGATAGCAATATTTAATGCCCGAAATACTGCCAACACCGAAGGGCTTTATGGATTATTTTTGTGCGCGGTAACCTTATTGAGTTTGTTTGCAGGACAGAGGATAGCGAAAGATTATGCAGGGGCAGCAAACATCCCGGGTTACTTTTTGGTGTGCCTTTTGGGCTTGTTAACGTATTTGATTTAAATAACATTGATTTGAAAGAACAGCAGTTTACCATTATACATAGCTTGCACTTCAGTATGGATATCTGCGTGTGAACCAAATTGATTGGTACCTTGCTAAAAAAAATTATCTTAGCTAAAATTTAAACCATGAATAACAACCGCATATATTTCATTTTGGCATTGTGTTTGGTAATAGCTGCCTGTAGCAGTAATAAAAAATTAGGTGATGCAAATGAAAATAATAACACGCCTTTGGTGAGTTACAAAAAAAGTATTATGCCAATTGTGGAGGCCAAGTGTGCTGTCTCGGGTTGCCATATACAAGGTTTTCACGAAGGTGATTTTACTATTTTTGAGGAGTTAAAAAAACAAGCCGACAGAGGAAAAATAAGAAGATTAGTGATAGACAACAGAAGCATGCCTCCCGATCAGCCACTCGATAGCAAGGAGATTAAGCTGATTGATGCATGGCTTAAACAAGGTGCAAACAATAATTAATTTAAATATAAAAACTCAAAACAATCAAACATTATGAAAAAAACAATTGCAACTATGATGGTTATTTTTGCCGGTGTTTCTATTACCCAGGCACAAATACTAAAATCAAAAAAAGATGAGGTAAAAGTTTCTTTTTTCTCGTCAACGCCTATTGAAGATATCTCTGCTTTGCACAGTACATCAACATCTTTTATTGCTAACGACTCTATCAAGTTTATGTTATCCAATACAGGTTTTGTTTTTCCAAAGCCATTGATGCAAGAGCACTTTAACGAGAATTACATGGAGAGTCCTAAGTATCCGCGCTCTACTTTCAGGGGTAAAATCAATGAGAAACCCGACTTCACAAAAGATGGTGTGTATAAGGTAACATGCAGCGGTGTGATGAACATGCATGGTGTAGAAAAAAATATAACCGTACCGGGTGTGTTTACCGTAAAGAATGGGGAAGTAAATTTAAAAGCTGAGTTTAAGGCAAAGCTTGATGATTACAAGATAGCAAGACCTAAGGTGGTGATGGAGAAAATTGCAGAGCAAATTGACATTAAGATTGATGCTAACTACGCACCTTACACAAAAAAATAAATCGCCTATAAATGTTGATTCAAAAAAAACTCCTGCTGATTGCAGGAGTTTTTTTGTTTCTGTATATTAGTACAAAGCAGGGTATTGCATTGGGTTGGCCTCGTGCATCATGTGGTATACTGCATCAAACACGTCTTCAACAGATGGTTTACTGAAATAATCTCCATCAGACCCATAGGCGGGGCGGTGTGCTTTTGCTGTGAGTGTTGATGGTTTGGCATCTAAATACTGATAGGCATTTTGCACTTCAATAATTTGCTGCAACATAAAAGCTGACGCGCCTCCGGGCACATCTTCATCAACCACCAACAGGCGATTGGTGCGCTTTACAGACTCGCAAATAAGCGCATTCACATCAAAAGGCAGCAGCGTTTGTACATCAATCAATTCCACTGAAATACCGATGGCATTTAGTTGATCGCAGGCCTCGGATGCAATTCTGCAGCTGCTTCCGTAGGTCACAAGCGTTACATCACTGCCCGATTGTAATATTTCGGGTACACCAAGTGGTGTTTTAAATTCTCCAATATTGGCAGGCATTTTTTCTTTTAAGCGGTATCCGTTTAAAGGTTCAACAATAACACCGGGTTCATCGCCACACAACAAAGTATTGTAAAAGCCCGCTGCTTGTGTCATGTTGCGTGGTACACAAATATTGATACCGCGAAGCGCATGTATAATTGTTCCCATTGGCGAACCGCTATGCCAAATACCTTCAAGACGATGTCCGCGTGTTCTAATAATTAAAGGGGCTTTTTGACCTCCTTTTGTGCGATATTGCAGCGTGGCAAGATCATCGCTCAATATTTGAAGTGCATAGAGAAAATAATCGAGATATTGTATTTCTGCAATTGGACGTAACCCTCTCATTGCCATTCCAATGCCCTGTCCAATGATAGTTGCCTCTCTGATGCCTGTATCGCTTACGCGTAATTCGCCATATTTTTCTTGCAAGCGCTCGCATCCTTGATTCACATCTCCAATTTTCCCGACATCTTCACCAAATATCAATACTTCGGGGCGGTTTGAAAGAATGTAATCAAAATTATCGCGAATAATTTCTCTCGCATCCACCTGCTTGCTGTCTTCATTGTATTTTGGCGCTTCAGTAGTTACTTTTGATAGTGCCTCTGAAGATTGACTATGTAAATGAC